>NZ_KB850154.1:9923-55627 GCF_000369685.1 Acinetobacter sp. CIP 102136 | reverse complement strand
GTAAGCGTCCGCTGAACACACCTTATGAATTCATCCTATAAGCCTTAATTTAGTCCCCACTTAAAAACAAGTGGGGACTAAAATTTATGACTACAAATCACCAGACATCCATCGCATCTCTTGCGAAAAAACGAAGAACATACAGTGCTGAATTTAAACAGCAGATCGTTCAGGCTTGTAAAGCACCGGACGTTTCAATTGCTTCGGTCGCTTTGCAACATGGATTGAATACAAATCTTGTATCCAAATGGATTCGCTTAATTGATGGTAAGCCAGGGAATGATCGCTCACCACTACCGAATAAACCTGCATTTATTGCCTTATCTTGCTCTACACCATTAGATCCTACTCCTACTGACATGTTAACGGTTCAAATTACTTTACCCCACTCAAAAGCAGAAATTGGCTTGAAATGGCAAGTATCAGAAATATCTGCTTTAGCAGAATTACTCAAGGCACTTGCAACATGATCCGCATTGATGAAATCTGGCTTTCTACCCAACCTCTGGATATGCGAGCAGGGATGGATACTATCATGGCTCAGGTGGTGAGAGCCTTTGGCTACATCAAACCGCATTGTGCTTACCTGTTCTGTAATAAACGTGGCCATCGCATGAAAGTGCTGGTACATGATGGACTGGGCATCTGGCTGTGTGCCCGGCGGCTGGAACAGGGAAAATTCCACTGGGCGCAGGTTCACCAGGGTGAAAGCATGGCGATCAGTCCGGAACAGTTACAGGCACTGATCCAGGGTTTACCTTGGCAGCGCATTGGACGACAGCAGGTGGTGACGATGCTCTAAACTAGGCTGGTCCATTCTGCTATTCTCCAAACGTTCTATTTCCTCTGCGTCATGACCTCAGGCATACTGCGGTCATGAATACGCTGCCAGACTTAAGCCAACTGACCCATGAACAACTGCTGGAATTTACCAGACAGTTGGCAATGCAGCATCAGTCTCTGGCACAATCAAATCAAGAATTAGAAAAATCAAACCAGCAATTGGATGCCAAAGTTCAACATCTTTCCATTCTCACGCAAAAATACGAGCATGAGCTCGCACTATTTAAACAGCACAAATTTGGCAGTAAAAACGAACATCTCACCGCAAAACAAATCCATCTGTGGGACGAAGCGGTTGAAGAGGATATCGCAGCAGTTGATTTGGAACTGGAGCGGCTGAATGCAGATAAAACCGATGCAGCGACAGAGAAAGCCACAGTCAACAAACCTAAACGTCGACTGCTGCCGGATCATCTACACACCATCCGTATTGAGCATGAACCTGCATCAACCCAATGCAGTTGTGGCTGCCAGTTACGTCGTATCGGCGAAGATATCAGTGAAAAACTGCATTTCAGACCGGCACAGTTCTATAAGGAACAGCATGTGCGTGGCAAATGGGTCTGTGATCAGTGTGACACCCTGACTCAGCAAGCGATGCCCGCCTATGTGATTGATAAAGGCATTGCTTCACCTGAACTGCTCAGCCATGTGCTGGTATCGAAGTATGCCGATCATTTGCCGCTGTACCGTCAGCGCCTGATCTATCAGCGGGCGGGCATTGATCTGTCCAGATCTACTTTATCTGACTGGATAGGTCGCTGCGGTGTAGAACTGGAGCCTCTGGCCAATGCCTTAAAAGAGGTGGTGCTGCAACAGCGGGTGATCCATGCCGATGAAACGCCGGTCACCATCATGCGGATGGGTGATGATGAGAAAAAACCGAAGAAAGGTTATGTCTGGGCCTATGCCACTACACAGTACAATCCAGTTCAAGCGGTGATCTATGACTTTCAGGATAGCCGTTCAGGTCAGCATGCAGAAGAGTTCCTGAATGGCTGGCAGGGCCATCTGGTCTGTGATGATTACAGTGGTTATAAAGCACGCTTTAAATCAGGCGATGTCATTGAGGTGGGCTGCATGGCGCATGCACGTCGTAAATTCCATGAGCTACATGTGACTGGGAAAAGTCAGATCGCTGAACAGGCATTACTGATGATTCAGAAACTGTATGCGATAGAAGCAGAACTCAGGAAAAAGACCGATAGTACAGCAGAACACCGCCGCGAATACCGACAACAGCACAGCCAACCGGTGATGCAACAACTGTATGAATGGCTCAACCAACATTATCTGACGGTGCCATCGAGTTCTCCAACCGCCAAGGCCATCAATTACAGTCTGAAGCGTTGGCCAGCCTTAAGCCGCTATCTGGATGATGGCAATCTACCCATTGACAATAACTGGGCAGAGAACTCTATGCGTCCCTGGGCATTGGGCCGTAAGAACTGGTTGTTTGCAGGTTCGCTGCGCAGTGGACAGCGAGCGGCAAATATCATGACTTTAATCCAGTCAGCAAAGCTGAATGGGTTGGATCCGTATGCCTATCTCAGTGATGTGCTGAAAAGGCTGCCGACGCATAAAGCGACCCAAATAGAAGAATTACTACCACATCGCTGGAAATCCAACTCAAATTAAAAAATAGGCATGGGGTTCAGCGGACGCTTACAATCAATCAAAAAACTTTAACTTACGGAGTTAGTCCATTTAAATCTATTCCTTTGAGTTAATCTGATATGAAAAATATTTAAGGTTAAATTATTTAGTTTTCTTAAAATTAACATAATACACCTTATACGAATGCAAAAATGGGAGCTATAAGCTCCCATTTTTAGTCTTTAATGCGCTTTTTAGCTTCTTCATAAACTATGCTATCAGCTCGTTTCCCGACTGTGATGAGCAAGATAACTACCTGATCATCTTTAAATTGATAGACAAGTCTGACACCAGCTTTTAATAATTTAATTTTATAGCAACCTGCAAGATCGCCTCTTAGCATATTCTTTGGAATATGTGGCTGCTCTATGACTTTGGCTAGTTTCTTCTTAAATTGATCTCGTATAGCAACAGGGAGTTTTTCCCATTCTGCTGTAAAGTCCTTGTGACGTAAAAGCTTATAAGTCATCTAATGTGACTTCCTCAAACATCTCTTTAGGATCATTAATGCGCTTACGGACAAGAGCTAATAATTCTTCATCTTCTTCCGAAAGCAAAGCTTTTTTGACAGGCAGTTTCCCAGTCGTAGCAACATACTCAAGAATACTAGTGAAGAAATCCGTAGGTGCAATACCTTGCTCTTTAAGGATTGAATAAGATTTTTCTTTAAGGGCTTCATCGATCCTGAAGTTAACAGTAGCCATCATATTTCCCAAGTATTTAATGTACTAGGAACAGTGTAATGCAAATTGCATTACAAGTCGACTTTGCATAACAGCCATTATGTTAAATAGAATCAAAAAACCTCCAATAAAATCGTTATAGTATTATTGTTTATTGAGTAGATAAGAGAATTAAATTAGTGAAATACTCAAATGGAAAAATAGTAAAAGCTCTCTTACTTTCTCCTTTACCACTACTTTTTTTCACAGCAGTCCTGTTTATCGTAATGAATCAGGAATACAGCCTATACTCGATTTTAGTGGTTCTTGTAGGGCACGGTCTTGTCTACTTGGCTTATTGTATTTTGACTGTACCTTTCAGCTTCATATTCTCAATTCTTTTAAATCGTTATAACAGTCTTAATTTATTAACTATCTGTATTGCCTCTATAATTATTGCTACTCCATTTTTTATTCTTTTTGGATGGAGTCACACAGGAGAAATTTCGAAAGAGTGGTGGAAGATGTATACAGATACATGGACTATCTTTATGGCTCTATTTCCTGGCTTATGTTATTGGCTATTTCTGATTAACCTAAAAGATAAGAAATCAAAGAATATTGAATAAACCATTGCATAGAGATTCTTAAATTTCCCTAAAATTAACATAATACACCTTATACGAAGTCAAAATGTAAGCCCCAAGTAGAACTGTTCTCGATAAATAATGAGCTAATTAACAGTACATATTCGGCTCACAATATGAGTCGAATTTGTGCTATATTTAACTCATCTTAGATTTTAGATGAGAGAGATTGAAAATGCAGAAATGGATTTGGCAAGCAGAAAACTGGACAAATTTCACATGGCAAGATTCAACTATCTTACCTAAAACCAGACAGATACATCAAAAAATAGGAATTCTTCTTGGACAAAGTCAGCATGATTTAGCGAAAGAACAATTCACTCTAGATACTCTACTTGCCAATCTCGTTGCTTCATCAGCAATTGAAAATGAAACCCTCAATGTTTTTTCATTGCGATCATCTTTAGCCCAACGCTTGGGTGTCACTCTTGAACAGCCTTATCCAAGCTCAGATCGATCAGAAGGTTTAGCCAATATCATGCTGGATGCGCTGAACGATGTTAAGCAACCACTGACTGTTGAGCGCCTCATGCAATGGCATCGTTGGCTTTTCAATGACCCCGACTGGACAATGCAACGTTTACGCATTGGTCAACTGAGGGGATCAGAGCCTATGCAGGTCGTTTCAGGTCGATTGGATTACCCTAAAGTACATTTTGAAGCACCGCCAAGAGAAGGCTTAGAAGAACGCTTACATACCTTCATAGCGTGGTTTAATCAGAGTCTGAATGATTCATTGCTTGATCCTCTGTTACGTGCAGGCATTACCCATTTATGGTTTGTTACCCTACATCCTTTTGATGATGGTAATGGCCGTATTACACGTATACTTACAGACCTTGCTCTAGCTCAAATGGATGAGCAAAGTATCCGTTTGTATGCAATGTCTACTGCGATATTAAATAAACGTAAAAGTTACTATGAGATATTAGAACAAACTCAAAAAAATGATTCTGATATCACAGATTGGCTGATTTGGTTTCTAGACACGTTGAATGAAAGCCTTGAAAAAACCTTAGCGCAGATCAGTCGAACATTGTTTAAAAGTCAATTTTGGCATAAATATTCAAATTTAGCCCTGGGTGAAGAACAACGTAAAGTTCTAAATCGTTTATTAGACGGTGGCGAAAATGGCTTTGAACATGGTATTAGTGCTTCGCAATATCAAAAGGTTGCTAAAGTCAGTAAGGCAACGGCTACTCGCCACTTATCAGACTTACTTGGGAAAGAATGTATCGTTAAATTAGAAGGTGGTGGACGTAATACACGCTATCAGATCAATACCCAGTTATAGATATTCTAAGCAATAAAAAACCCCGGCATCCTGCCGGGGTTTTTCATATTGGGTTGCTAAGTATGACTCCTGTCTTACCTCACGTTCCTGGTGCGATCTTTCTTATTCTTGTTGTTTGGAACATCCTGTTCTCTATGGCTTCATCATAGGAAAATTCACCTATCCTGGACAGCTGCAAAGAACCGGAATTAACGTAAGCCAAAGCGTACAAAATAGCCTAAATTTTATCCACAGCAATTGGGGATAGTTTTGGATCCTAGAAGCCGATGAAATGGGCGCTGATTGCTAAATCGATCGTTTTTTAATCAAATTTACTGGCGAAATGTTACAGATTTGCTTAAAAACTCACCAACTTATTACAAAAGCCGATTTTTTGCCTTTTCTTTGTCATGACTGAATTTTTAAGTTATTGATTTTAATGTTAATATACAAATTTGTTATTCACCAATTAAAATGTCTATGCGATAAACCATTTAAAATGTCCTGTTTTTAACCACAAGAGTCAAGCACAGGATTTAACTTTCTTTGTTCAATAACAGCTTTCTGAGCTTTACGACTTGGCATACTTTTCTTGAGACGGGAACGTTTATTCTGTTTTTCCAACTCTTCATGCTGTTGCTGAATATGTGCCAGAACTGTACCTAACCGTTTATTCTCAACGATCTCATTCTGCTGTAGCCCAGCTAATTTATTGAAAATGCTGTAGTTGAGCTTTCGTCCCTCGTGCATGAAGGCCACAGTCCCATCCGGGTACTCCAGAAATGAAATATATTGCCCAACAAGCTTATGATTCAGCTCTATCGGTTCAAGCAGATAAATACATTTGTCATAGGTCAGGGTCAGATTCTTGGTGACCTTACGCGGTTCCTGCCAGGTAAAAATATCATCCAGTTCAAGATGAGATTCGGTTAATGGCCGATGTAAATTCTTTGAGTTTCGCGCACACTTGGCAAACTTCTGATTGAAATGCTCAATAAAGCAGGGCAGCCAGGCATTTGCCTCGGCAATTGAACAGATACCTTCTAGGCACATTTCCTTGATCAGGCGATCCTGGAGTGTTCTATTGGCACGTTCCACACGGCCTTTGGCCTGGGGTGAGTTGGCGAAGATAATATCAATATTTAACTCATTCAGAATCCGCCCAAATTGCGTGATCTGGCTATCTTGGCTCGATTTCTGATTCACTCGGAATACCGAGTGTTTATCGCTATAAAACGCTAAAGGCTTGCCGTATTGCTCAATGTAGGCTCGGGTTGAAAGCATATAATCAAAGGTCGTTTCAGCCTCACAAAAGCGCAGATGCAACAGCTTTCCAGTGGCGTCATCGATATAAACCAGCAAGCAGCATTTGGAAGCTCGACCTTCAAACCAGTCATGATATGAGCCATCGATCTGGATCAGCTCACCGAAGCAATCACGGTTGTATCGAGGCTGATATGGACGTTTCAGGCGCTTGGATCGAGGAATCCAGAGGTCATTTGCAGTCATCCAGCGACGAACCGTTTCTACCGGGATATGCAGGCCAAACATGCTGCTGAGCTTCTCATGAGCCCATGTAGGACCAAAGCCAAGTAAATGTTCAGAAATAATGGAAAGACATTCTGATTTTAACAGGACGTCATGGCGACGATGACCCGGTTGACCACGACTGGCATGTGCCATACCTGAGACACCATCTTGATTGAGCTTCTGCAATAACCGGGTAATTTGACGGGTGGAAAGATTCAGGATTTCAGCAGCACGGACCTGGGTAATACGATGATCTCTAACGTCTTGCAGAACTGCAAGACGTTGAATTTCTTTATCAGACATAGTGATCAGCATTTATATTTTATATCCAGTCCATGGTGATAAAAACCATCATAAACCAGACATTTTTATTGGTGAGAATATAGACACTTTAAATGGGTTCTAACAAATGTACTTCGTATAACCGCCATTATGTTAAATGGGTGAGTCTTAATGCTCTTTCTTTACGTAAGGTTGTGGTTCCTTGAACCTTGGATCTATAAGTTTTTTCATTTCTTTTTGTTTTTCTTTTTCCAACTTATCTACAATTTTTTTCATTCTATCTAATTCTTTTGCTCTTTCTACTTGGAGGAAATATTGTTGTTTTTCAATAGCCTTAATTTCACTAGCTTCTAAATATTCATCACTTTTAATTTCTTCGGCGAGTAAACCAATATACAAAGCATTAGCTTTTTCTATTGATCCATCTGATTTGGATAGGGCCATAGCCCATAGGCCAGGTCGTTTATAGCCAGTTGAGAACTCAGTAAGGGCTAATTCATAGAATATTTGTTCATTCTTTTTATGAAGTATAATTTTTTTTTTAATTTTATTAAAAAGCATTGATCTAGTTCCTTACCTGTTAACTCAAATAGTTTATAATTGCTCGATTAATATAATACACTCTATACAAAGCCTAGAACGATAGCACTAAGAAATGAAGAGCAAAAAATTAATTTTATGTTTAGTATGTGGATTATTCATTCAAGCCTGCACTTCTAAAGAAGAAATAAAAGAAATAGAAAATAAAAAAATAATTGATGAAGAAATTCGAAATTATATTTCTGATAGAAAAAATTTACTGGAAGAAAAGTCTAATAAAGTTTTTGGGATAGGTCTTGATAGTAGCTATAAAGACTTACAAATACTTTTGAATCCTTCTTTATCAAGTTCAACCTCGGCAACTTATGAGGATGGATTAGAAAATAGTAATTTTCCTATGGATGCTACCGATGAAAAATTGGAAAAAGTAAGTCCATTAAACGATTTTACAGAAAGTTATTTATTTAAAAAATCTATAAATAGCTTCGAGGAAAATAATTTTAACTATAAAATTCAGCCACCTAAGCCTTCATATCCATTCAATAGTTATGAAGCTAAAATAAGTAAAAAGTATGGAGTTTGTTCACTTTTAGGTACTTATAATTTTGATAATGAATATTCAGATCAACTAGATATGGGCTTAGCAAGAAGTTCGTTTTATGGAAAAGCAAATGATATCGCTAATATTTTAAACCACAAATATGGGTCTCAAGAATTTCAATTAAATCCTATAGATCCATTTGATCAAGCACAATCTAATGGAAGAGTAATGGGAAAATGGATTACCCGAGATATGCAAATTTTATTAACTGGATTTATATTTGAACACAATAATGGTAAGCCGTATGAAAATATTCAAATAGAGTACATATCTAATAATCTAGAATGCCATGAGGATGTAAAAAGAAGTTTAGATGACGAATTAAAAAATGAAAGTAATGAAAAAATAGAGAAACAAAAAACCAAAAATTTAAATGATTCCTCTCTTTAATCAAGTTTTCTAATTATGTTAATTTTGTGAATCTTTTTAATAAGATAGGATAAAAAATTATCAATTATTTAGTATTTGTTTAAATTGGATTTAATACCAATTATATGTTTTTTATTTGATATTAGTTGTTCAACTGAAAGACAGTTTTAACTGTTATTTAATTTAATTCTGCTAAAATTAACATAATACACCTTATACGAAATTCAAATAATATTTAATTAAAAATCAAATTGTTATCGCATATTAAAAAGCCCACTCTCCCTCGAATGGACTTTTTTTATGATTTATCATGCTCCACGCTTACTTCTTGACCAATGTTCCACGGTTTTAATAAGCCCTGGTGAATAATCAGATAAGAGATATGGCTTAAAAAAGTTGCTCTAGAAGCCTCTTTTTTTGGGTTCTGGTTCAACTTGTTCAGAAATAGCAATCCGTTTAGGTTCACTATAATAATATTCCCAATGAAAGACTAAATTAGCTAAAGATTTTAGATCTTTTACATTTCCAAAAAGTGCAATCTGTGTGATTTTTTCTTCAAAAAGCTTTCTAATATCTATTTCATTATTGATATTGTAAAAAGGCTTTAGATCTCCCCCAAACGGCTTTGTTGCACAAACCTATCTGTAAAGGGTTTTTCAGCGATATAATTTTCAAATGAAGAAGCCTACACACAAAATCTACCGCACAACCAATTGGCCCGCATATAACCGAGCACTCATGAGTCGCGGAAATATTGCCATTTGGTTTGATCCTGCTACGCAATGGTATGCGCCATCAAAAGGCAAACAAGGGCGAAATCAAACCTACTCCGACGCAGCCATCCAATGCTGCTTAATGATTAAATCCTTATTCCGTCTGTCTTTACGTATGGTCACTGGCTTTGTGCAAAGTCTGATTAAACTTTGCGGATTAAATTGGATAGCGCCAGACTACACTACAATTTGTAGACGACAACAGCATATTGATATTGCAATCAGCTACCAAAAAAGTAGCGATGGGCTGCATCTACTCGTAGACTCTACAGGCATGAAGTTTCTAGGTGAGGGCGAATGGAAACGCAAGAAACATGGAGCTGAATATCGTCGCCAATGGCGTAAACTTCATATTGGTATAGATGCCAAAACCCTACAAATACGCGCTATTCAGCTCAAAACCAATAATGTCAGTGATTCACAGGTGCTTGGTGATTTACTTAATCAGATTCCACAAGATGAGCAGATTGACTCTGTTTATACCGATGGAGCTTATGACACCAAGCAATGCCGTCAGGTCATTGCAGATCGGCAAGCACATGCGGTGATTCCACCTAGAAAAAATGCGAAACCATGGAAAGATACAAAGAGTAGCTCGCTAGAGCGAAATGAATTACTTCGAGCAATTAAACGTTTAGGCAGGACACTATGGAAAAAATGGTCAGGCTATCATCGGCGAAGTTTGGTTGAAACTAAGATGCATTGCATCAAATTATTAGGAGATAAACTCAGTGCAAGGAGTTTTGATAGCCAAGTCAATGAGATCCATGCACGTGTGGCAGTCCTCAACAGATTTACGGAATTAGGTCGACCACTTACCCAAGTTACGCCTTAAATTTGGCTCAATTAGGGGCGCTTTGCATTTCAAATCTTTGTGCAACAAAGCCCCCCCAAACTGATTAATAAAAACTCCCCATTTAAAAGCTTTTTTAAAATCTTTCCATCCAGCTTTATCTTCGACTAAAAGGCTCAGAATCATATAGAACTCTAAAAACTCTATCATCTTGTCTGCTGCTGCGTAACGAATGTATTTAAAAGCTATTCTCATATTCTCTAGTGCTTGAACATATTGTTTTTGTTTGTAATAAATGACAGCATCAATCCAATTCTTTAACCAAGGATAAATTTCATCATTTTTAATACTCTTATACTCATTTAACCATACGTCATAATCTGATCTATCACCTTTTATGAGATCATAAGCATGAAAAATATTTCCAATATTTACTTTAAAAGGGGCCATGATTTCTTCAGTTTTTTTTGTTAACCCTAAGTACCGATGTATATGTATAGTTGCTGCATGATATGGTTGATTTTGAGGTATCCAAAGCTCGAGCATTTGTTTAATAGTAAATTTTTTCTGCATTTCTAAAAAATTTTTATTAAATATTTCAATGTTATAAACAAAAAGACCCTCAAAGAGAAATTCTTTTTCTTCTATGCTCATTGAATTAATATCTTTAAAAGGTATTTCTCCTAATAAAATGAAAAAATCTCTTTTCACTGCAGAATAAGCTTGTATGAATAAATCTACGTATCTTGACGTATATGAAGAGCCATATGTTGATGACATTGCATTTTTGCAATAAGTTAGAAACCTAGCAATCAAAAGAAAAAAAGTATATGTATCTATAAGCTTAGTATCGAGTTTTTGATTTTTAAAAGCTCTATGAAATGTACTAAGGATTTGAGATGTACTTGGCAATTGAACTTTTCCAGCTAGCCAATTTTTTACATTAATCAAATCCTTATCATTTTGGTCTAAATCATTATCTAGTTGATGAAATGCTTGATATGTTATTTCTTCAGAACTATAAATCCAGTTCATAGCATGCATGAAAGGAGTTTTTTCTGAATCTTAGAGGTGGTCCCACTTGTTTGAACAACTAAAAGCTTATTTATAAGTGATATTCTGCTCTAGTTAAGCTACCTTATTTTGTTGTGGTAGCTGGTCATAGTAAAACTCATCTGGAGTCATTTTGTCCAGACTCGAATGAGGTCGTTTCAAATTATAAAATTCAAAATATGCACTCAATTGCTTTTTCGCATCGGTGACACTGCTATAAGCTTTGAGATACACCTCTTCATATTTAACGCTTCTCCATAACCGTTCAACCATCACATTATCAATCCATCGACCTTTACCATCCATACTGATTTGAATGCCATTTGATTTCAATACATCAATAAATGCATCACTGGTGAACTGACTGCCCTGGTCTGTATTAAATATTTCAGGTGATCCATATTTTTCAATCGCTTCATTTAAAGCCGAAATACAAAAATCCACCTCCATACTAATCGATACCCTATGCGCAAGTACCTTGCGGCTATGCCAATCAATCACAGCACATAAATAAACAAAGCCTTTTGCCATAGGGATATACGTTATATCCGTACACCACACTTGATTACTGCGCTGAATAGCCAATCCTTTGAGCAGATATGGATATTTACGGTGAGCTTGATTGGCCTGACTTAGATTTGGTTTACGATATAACGCATTAATGCCCATTTTCTTCATTAAAGTACGTGTATGACGTCGTCCTATATGATGTCCTTGACGATTCAATAAATCACGCATCATACGGCTACCTGCAAAAGGGTATTGCATATGTAACTCATCCATACAGCGCATCAGCTTCAGATCTGATTCACTCACAGGTTTTGGGCGATAGTAATAACAACCACGGGAGACTTTCAGCAGCTTAGCTTGCTTAGATACTGAAATCTGAAGTGAGTCATCGATTAACTTTTGTGGTTGAAGCGGCCCAGTTTCTTCAACACACCTTCTAAAAAATCAATTTCTAATGCCTGCTCACCGATTTTTGCATGTAGTTTTTTTAGATCGATGGGTGGTTCTGTTGGAGCTTTTGATTGATCGAAAGCTTGCGAGGAAGCTGAAATCAGTTGATTTTTCCAGTCAATAATTTGGTTTTGATGAACATCAAATTCAGCACTCAATTCAGCAAGTGTTTTTTCTGCTTTAATCGCAGCAAGTGCTACCTTAGCTTTAAAGTCATTTGAATGATTTCTTCTTGGTCTACGTGTCATAAAATACTCCATATATTGATGTTTATAACATCATTTGGGGAGCAAAATATCACTTATAAGTGTTGTTCAAATTTCCTGATCCACCTCTCTTTGAGCCAAGTGAATAAATTTGGTGCTTCAGGATAAGATTTATCTAAAATATATTTGTAGTAGATTTCTGCAGGAAAGCATGCCTGAGCAATATTAATCATGAATCGTTCAATAAGATTTTCTATATTCTGCTTTTTATCTAAACAAGCATGTTCAGTTAATATCAATTTCAAATAACCATTAAATATTTCTATTATTGGATTTATGAGAATATCTTTAAATTTTTTTTGCAAAACCAGGGCTGAGATAGAAGAAAAAAGTTCTTCACTATATTGATTAAAGTTTTCTAGAAAATTGCACCCTTCTTCTTCTGCAACACGTGTTAATGCTTTATGTACGCTTTTAGAACTTATCGTAGTATCTAAAATATCTTCTCCTTTTGCAGGGATAATACCTGTAGCATTATAAAAAAACTTTAATAAATCGCCTTGTGAAGGAAAGCCAACAGGTTTCATAATTTATTCAACTTACTTAAAGATAGGTCTTGGCTAGGTATATAAAAATACCTAGCCATTTTTTTACTTTTTAACTTGAGGATTTAATTGAGTACCTCGATTACCTTGATTTTGATCATATGTCGTATTGGTACCATTTGTTCCTTTGTTTGCATTACTAATATCTGCATTATGATTGCTAGTTGATTTTTTGATCATGAGATTTACCAATTGAGTGATATTGAAATTTGATAATAGATGAACATTTGAAAATACTTAAAAAAAAGTGGAGACAAGTTTTTAGGATTATATTTATGAATATTAATTGTTACTTTAGAGTATACCCTAAAGTTACAATCTGAAAGTTCATGAAATTATGTATCATTTAAATGATTTTTAATCATAAGTAACATGTAACTTTAGTATTAAAGATTTATAATTTACGAAATTGTTCATTTTTATCCAATTGGGGCGTGAAAAAGTGAAAGGCCAAAAAGTAGGGTATGTCCGGGTAAGTTCTGTCGAGCAAAACACTGGACGTCAACTTGAAGGAATTGAGGTCGACCGAATTTTTGTTGACCGTGCTTCAGGTAAAAATACTGACCGATCTAAATTTCAGGAAATGTTGAACTATGTTCGGGAAGGGGACAGGGTGATTGTACATTCAATGGATCGTTTTGCGCGAAGCCTAAAAGATTTGGTCACTGAAGTAGATAAACTGGTCAAACGAGGGATCGCTATCCAGTTTGTAAAAGAAAATATTACTTTTACAGCCGAATCCACCCCGATGGATAATTTGATGCTTCAAATGATGGGTGCTTTTGCACAGTTCGAACGTGAGATCATTTTAGAGCGGCAAAAGGAAGGAATAAAACTCGCCTCTGCTCAGGGGAAGTACAAAGGTCGGGTGCATAAACTAAAGCCTGACCAAGCTGAAGCTTTACGACAAGCATGGAAGGAGGGGAAGTATCCATCGAAAATGGCATTAGGGAAAGCTTTTGGGATTAGTCGTCAGGCGGTATACCGATATTTACAAGTTAGTGAATAGCTTATTGGGATTAGCAACTAAATTTAGTTTAACTTATAAAAATCATGAAACACTGTTCGAATTTTAAGCGTGAAACATGAATAATCAATAAAAAGCCGCTCTGGTGCCTTACTTCCTAGAGCAGCTTAATCTAATATACTGAAATTTAATGATAAATATAAAGTGTTTCGTATAAGGTGTATTATGTTAATTTTAGAAAAAACTTAAAATTATCTATTAAAGAATCATATATTTTTGGATTACTTATAAGTGAAATAGCACCTATATAGTGCAGGCTTAGCTAGAAAAACTATAACACTCTAAGAAAGTATGGGTTTTTATGTACAAGGTAATTTCATGAGAAGCCAGATGATAAAATTCGAGGCTCCCCAATTTTGTAAATCAAATATATGCAAAATAATGTGAGTAAGCCGGCAGTACCAGCATTAACACTGGCTGCACTAGGAGTAGTATTCGGCGATATAGGAACGAGTCCATTATATGCATTAAAAGAAAGCTTTCATGCGACACGCGGGCTACCTATTAATGAACTTAATATCCTGGGAATTCTCTCTTTAATCTTTTGGACCATTACCTTAATTGTTTCGCTTAAATATGTTTTGGTGATCATGAGAGCTGATAACAATGGTGAAGGGGGTATCATGGCATTACTCGCCTTAAACCTTAGGCAAAAAGGATTGTCCCGTGGAAAAAGACTGGCAATCATTATCTTAGGTTTCATTGGAGCATCCTTATTCTTCGGTGACGGTATCATCACCCCTGCTATTTCTGTTTTATCTGCAGTTGAGGGACTTTCTGTTGCTGCCCCGTCATTTGATCGCTTCATTATTCCAATCAGTATTGGAATTCTTATAGCTCTCTTTGCCGTTCAAAAACATGGGACTGCAAT
This sequence comes from Acinetobacter sp. CIP 102136, assembly GCF_000369685.1. Lineage (GTDB taxonomy): Bacteria > Pseudomonadota > Gammaproteobacteria > Pseudomonadales > Moraxellaceae > Acinetobacter > Acinetobacter fasciculus. The sequence continues at coordinate 40,936 of NZ_KB850154.1, read as the reverse complement.
GATGGGGAAGTTTTTTGGTCCTATTACCCTGTTATGGTTCCTATCTATTGGTGCCATTGGCATTATGAGTATTATTCAAAGTCCATTTGTTCTTGCATTATTCAGCCCACACTGGGCTTTTTTATTCGTTATTAACAATCCTCTTATTTCATTTTTTGTGATGGGAGCTGTGGTTTTAACAGTAACAGGTGGTGAAGCCTTATATGCGGATATGGGACATTTTGGTATTTTACCGATCAAGTTAGGCTGGTTTTTAATTGTACTGCCATGTCTGATGCTGAATTATGCTGGACAAGGAGCATTACTGTTAAGAGATCCTTCGGCTATCACCAATCCTTTTTACCTGCTTCTGCCTTCAGCCCTTCTATATCCTATGATTATTCTGGCTACTGCAGCTGCAGTGATTGCCTCACAGGCTTTAATCAGTGGGGTATTCTCTATGGCTAAACAGGCAATACAGTTGGGATATCTACCTAGGCTTACAGTTTTACATACCTCCGCTTCGGAAATTGGACAAATTTATATTCCATTACTGAACTGGCTCCTGTTTATCTCTATCACCATCTTGATCTTAATATTTGAAAGTAGCAGCAAGTTGGCAGGTGCTTATGGTCTGGCCGTCACTGTGACCATGTTCTGTGACACACTGTTAGTAGCTTTTCTGGCTTATAGTTACTGGAAATGGAAAACATGGAAAGTCTTACTGTTCATTATTCCATTCGCCTTTATTGATCTGGTTTTGCTGAGTTCAAACCTATTAAAAGTACTGATTGGAGGCTGGGTACCAGTCGTTATTGCGGTTATTGTTTTTACCCTCATGATGACCTGGAAAAAAGGCAGAGAGATTCTTCAGGACAAACTGCAGAAGGAAACGCTTCCACTGAATGTGTTTCTTGAGCACCTTGAACAGACAGGTCAGAAAGTGAGTGGAAATGCCGTATTTTTAACTGGAACGCCTCAAGTCGTACCCCATGCGCTTTTACATAATTTAAAGCATAATAAAGTTCTGCATGAACGTAATTTTTTGGTGACAATCAAGACTTCTGAAATCCCGTATGTTGATGAAGCTAAGCGAATCGTTACTGAAGTACTAGAGAATGGTTTTTTCAGAATAACGATCCATTATGGATTTAAAGAAGAGCCTAATGTGCCTCATTCATTGAAACAAGCTTTTTCAGTACTGGATCTTGAGTATGACTTAATGAATACCAGCTTCTTTGTTTCTAGAGAAAGATTAATTCCAAGTCTGTCCAGCAAGATGTCTACATGGCGTGAAAAGTTATTTGTCGCAATGCAAAAAAATACCAGCCCTGTCAGTGATTTTTATAAAATCCCTTCTAACCGGGTGGTAGAGCTAGGTAGTCAGATTGAAATTTAAGAATTTCTAAAATGAATAGGCACCTTTAAATAAGGGTGCCTATCTGATCAGAATAAATCTTTTACTTTAATTTTCCAATAGTTGACCAATCTCTAAAGCTGAATAACCACGTTCTTTAAAGATCAAAATAATTGCTTTTTTATAATCTTCAGAAGTAGAGGTCTTATATTTTGTTATAAGTTGAATTTCAGAATTAAGCTGAAGGTCATTTTTTATCGTCAACACTTCCGTAGAGACTTTATTAAAAATCTTGAAATTAAACATACAGGCGCTCTTTATCAATATTATAGCGGCCCGACTACAACAAATACCTGCCTTAGCTCAGCTAGACACCCTTGGCTGCAAGGATTACAAATTAGACAAGATTCTGCAAGTTTTGCTCCATTGAAAGTATGAATATTCAACAAAGAAGGTTCCATTTAACATAATGGTTGTTATACACAATAAAAAAACCTGGGCACCAACCCAGGTTTAAAATTTAAAAAACAGATAAATATCAGTGCAATAAACTCATTTTTCTAATTTCGCATAACGTGTGTTATGTTAATTTTAAGTATTCTAAAGAAAACACAATTATGCCTTCAATATTTGATTTAAAAAGTTAAACCAATTTTGAGAACTGATTTTCTCGATCAGCGCTTCAGAAAAACCACGTTGCTGCATACGTTCAAGTAGGTAAGGCATATATGTCACATCACCCAACTCCAATGGCAGCAAACAACCGTCAAAATCTGAACCAAACCCAACATGATCTTCTCCCAAATGTTCAAGTAAATAACTGAGATGATCGATAATGGTGTCAATTGAGGTGTTCGGATCACGCTGTCCATCGCTTCTTAAAAAAGCCACATCAAAATTAATACCGACCATGCCATGACTTCGTTGAATGGCTTGTAATTGCGAATCTGTGAGATTTCGCGCTTGAGCACACAAGGCATGCACGTTGGAATGGGTAGCGACAATCGGCTGATTAAAGCCTTTAAGGATATCCGCAGTATCCCAAAAAGCGCGCTCATTCATATGAGAGACATCAATGATCATGCCTTTGTTTTCACAGATGCGTACTAATTCTTTGCCTTGTTCCGTTAAACCTGATCCAGTGTCTGGCGAATGCGGGAAAGATGCATTCAGACCATCCCCAAACCGACTTTTCCGATTCCAAAGTGGCCCGATACTCCGTAAACCTTTTTCATAAAAAGTATCCAAAAGTTTAGGTTCGCATTCTAAAACCTCGGCACCTTCTAAATGCAGCACAATCGCCAATTGCTGATGCTGAAAACAGGTCTTCACTTGTTCTAAAGATGTGCAAATCTGAATTTTGCCTTCAGAACGTAATTGCAACTGCTGAGCCATTTCCAACTGAGCAGTGCAAATCTCAATGATCTGTTCTTCACTAAAATCCGTTGCAGTGCGATCTTTAATTTTTTCCGGATGATGCTTTTGCAAATAGCCGTAAGGGGGGAGAAAAATTGAAAATAATCCTCCCATCCATTGTGCTTCCTGACAACGTTTGAAATCTAAATGTCCAGGCAACGTACCATGAAGGAATTCATGCACTGGATCTTTGGCAGAACTGAGCCATAGACTGGTCAATAGGTCATTATGTCCATCAAAGATCATGTCTTCAAGTGTCCTGATTAGTCGCTCACGGTACGTGTTGGAATCAATTGTTTTTGACTGAGTTGTCTAGAATTTTTAGGATTTCTAAACACCAGTTGATCAAAAGGAATCGGGGTTTCACTTTCGATTCGAGCATTTAAAATCTTATAATGATCAGGTGATTTACCACAAACAGGATCAGCATTTTTAGCATCACCCGTCATCATAAATGCCTGACAACGACAACCGCCATAATCTCGATCTTTATCTGAGCAGCTTTGGCACATGTCTGGCATCCAGTCATCACCACGGAATTCATTAAAGCTCAGTGAGTCATACCAAATCTCGGAAAGTTGACTCTCTTTAACATTTGGGAATTGAATGGGGAGCTGACGTGCCGCATGACAAGGTAGGGCAGTCCCATCTGGAGAGACTGTTAAAAAGATTTTACCCCATCCGTCCATGCAGGCTTTTGGACGTTCTTCATAATAATCCGGGACCACAAAAATCAATTTACACTTGATATTTTGTTCCTGAATTTTTTGACGATATTCATTAGTAATGCGTTCAGCACGAACCAATTGTTCTTTGGTCGGTAATAAGCCTTGACGGTTCTCATAGGCCCAACCATAAAATTGGCAAATCGCCAATTCAACGGTATCCGCTTCCAACTCCAAACAGAGCTCAATGATTTGATCAATTTGATCAATATTATGCCGATGAATAACGAAATTCAGCACCATAGGATAACCGTACTGTTTCACCAGACGTGACATATCATACTTTTGCTGAAATGCATGTTTAGAGCCAGCAAGGGCATTATTCACGACGGGATCACTGGCTTGAAAGCTGATTTGAATATGTTGCAAACCTGCTTGTTTTAACCCTGCAATCCGTGCTTCGTTTAAGCCCATACCTGAGGTAATCAAATTGGTATAGAAACCTTTTTGATGTGCATACTCCACCAATTCTTCAAGATCTTGACGAACTAAAGGTTCACCCCCTGAGAAACCCAGTTGAACGGCTCCCATTTGGCGTGCTTGGTCAAAAACATTAAACCATTCCTGTGTGCTCAACTCTTGATTATGCAAAGCATAATCAAGAGGATTAGAACAATAAGGACATTGTAAAGGGCAACGATAAGTCAATTCAGCCAATAACCACAGTGGCAGCCCTACAGTTGCTTTCATGCTAAATCAATCCAATGTTCACGTTGAGCAACCAACATATATTCAATAATGTCCTGTTTGATTTCAGGGATATCACCAAATTTTGCGGTGACTTTTTGAATAATATCAGCAATCGTGGTTTGTCCATCGATATACTGACCAATTTCACTCGCGCTTTCATTCAATTTGATCATACCTTCAGGGTACAGGAGAACATACGCATTTTGAGCCGGTTCAAACTGAAAACGATAACCTTGACGCCATGTTGGAATAATCGATAAATCTAATTCAGGTAAACTCATTTGAATAATCCCTTATGCCAAACATGATCAGCGGTGACACTATGATAAGGCGCTTGGTTATGCACATAGGCCAAAGTCAAAGCATCTAAAATGGTCCAAAGAATATCCAATTTAAATTGTAAGATTTCGAGCATACGCTCTTGTTCTTCAACCGTTTTAAACGAATCTAAGGTGATGGTCAGACCATGTTCTACATCGCGGCGTGCTTGACTTAGACGAGAACGGAAGTAGGTATAACCCTGTTCTTGAATCCAAGGATAATGTTTCGGCCAAGACTCTAAACGAGACTGATGAATTTGTGGTGCGAATAATTCAGTTAAGGAACTACTTGCTGCTTCACGCCAAGTGGTACGACGCGCAAAATTAACATAAGCATCTACGGCAAAACGTACACCAGGCAATACCAATTCTTCAGAAACCACCTGTTCGCGGGTTAATCCCACTGCTTCTGCCAAGCTTAACCACGCTTCACGACCACCGCCATCAGGATAAATACCATCTTGATCGATCATGCGTTGAATCCACTCTTGACGCACACGTTGATCAGGACAATTGGCCATAATGGCCGCATCTTTCAGTGGGATATTAATTTGGTAATAGTAACGGTTTGCCACCCAAGCCTGAATTTGCTTTTGTGTCGCTTTCCCTTCATGCATCATAATGTGAAAAGGGTGGTAAATATGATAATACTGACCTTTGGCAAGAATCGCTTCTTTAAACGCTTCTGGACTTAAGGCTTCTGTAATCTGTTGCATCATGTCACCTTATAAATCGATCTGCATACCATCGAAAGCCACTTCAACCCTGTGCGCTTTTAATTCTGCAGCTTGTTGAGACTGTTCATTTAAGATCGGATTGGTGTTATTGATATGAATCAGCACATTACGCGTATTTTCGAGTTGATCTAAATAAGATAGAGACCCCCCCTCACCACTAATGTGTAAATGACCCATTTCTTGACCCGTTTTTTTACCAACACCGTATTCTTGCATTTCAGTATCAGTCCACAAGGTGCCATCAATCATGACGCAATCTGAAGCTTGCATGATTTGCATCACTTGATCATCAATTTTGCCTAAACCCGGTGCATAGAAGAGCTGCTTATGGGTTTTTAGATCTTTCACAATCAGTGCAATATTATCGCCATCATGTGGATCGTGACGGTGGGGAGAATAAGGTGGCGCAGCACTTCGAATGATTAAAGGCGTGAACTCTAAATGTTCAAATCCTTCAATTTTAAAAGAAGATTTTGGATCAATTTGACGATATTCAAATCCACCATTCCAATGTTTTAACATATTAAAAATCGGGAATCCTGTAGTCAAATCTTGATGCACCATGTCCGTACACCACACTTTAATCGGGCAGCCTTCACGAAGCGTTAATAGACCTGTGGTATGGTCAAGTTGACTGTCCATCAACACCACATTGGTGATGCCTGTATCACGTAATTTGCGTGCAGGTTGTGCCGCTTTAAAATCAAAAAGCTGCTGACGAATATCAGGAGACGCATTGCATAGAATCCAATCGATACCATTTTCAGAAATAGCGATTGAAGACTGGGTGCGTGCTTTAGCTTGAATCGTGCCTTGACGAAGACCATGACAATTGTGGCAATTGCAGTTCCATTGTGGGAAACCACCGCCCGCTGCTGAACCTAAAACATGAATATACATAGATCACTCTTTCCAAAAAATAAAAGCCCTAGTCGTCTAGGGCTTTTATTTGATTTAAGTCTCTTAAACCTTAGCGTGCTTCGAAATACATTGTGATTTCAAAACCAATGCGGATATCTTGAAAAGCTGGTTTAGTCCATTGCATGGGAATGCTCCAAAAGGATCTTAATAAAGTTAAGATGAATAAAGGAAATTGTCAGATGTATTATATTCCTAGTCAATTAAGATATATACCTTATTTAAGAAACTACTATAATTTTAAGTAGGGTGTAACATATGAATCGTTTATAAACTAGCTTTAAAGCTTTTATTACCTCATTTAAATAGTGGAAATTTCTATGAAATTACACATTCATTTAACATAATTGTGGTTATGCGAAATTCCTAGTATATTAATCTTTTGTCTTATAGCTTTGTATTTTACCAATAGGTAAAATATATTCATAACTTACATCGAAAAGTAGGTAATTAAGAAAAAAATTACAGCGTTTTATAAGCCTTATAGTAACGGGAGAGACTATAGGGCTTTTTATTTATCTTAATATTCATATACCTAATGGATTTGCTTTTCAACTAGTTCCAATTTGTTTAATGCTTGCCGTTTTTTATGATCATTATTAATCTTTACAACTAGAGCTAAAATAAAAACCATCACTATAAAAACAAGGAAAATCAAATGCTTTTTCATCATTAATCCCTTCTTTTGATCTTTAAGAATGCCTTGTTCCTTTGTAAATAGATATGACATAAGGGAAGCACTGATACAAGCCTTTTTAAATGACTTTAGCAACTCGATAAACAGTTGCAACTCCACAATTCACTGCTTTGGCAATTTCTTCCTTAGTCATATTGCCAGCTGCTAGTAATTCTTTTATTCGTTTGTGCTTAGCCTCATTGGCTTTCTTACCTGTTGGCTTGTAACCCGAACGTGCCAGGCCCTGCTTAATACGTTCTATACGTTTCTCATTGTCTAGGCGAGCCATTGTTGCCAGGAGATCAATCAACATATTATTAATGAGTTCTAGGATTGAATGAGTAATGGTGTCACTGGTTTGAATCATTTGGTAGGTAGTAGGAAGATCTGCCACAATTAATCGAAGTCCTTTCTCCTGAATCCTGCGCTTCAGCTCTTGAAAATCTCGTTGGGTTAGGCGTGATAAGCGGTCAATACTTTCAACTAACAAGGTGTCACCTTGATTTGCTTCTGACAGCAGCTTATTCAATTCAGGTCGGTCTAACTTCGTACCACTATAGTTTTCCACGTACACAATGGTTTCACCCAAATTCAAGTTTTGGTTTAGATCCTGAAGAATCTGCAAAGCCCTTTTTGCATCTTGATCTTTAGTTGAAGCTCGTAGATAAATACGTGTATTCATTTCTATCATTTAATCTTAATTCTATTAGATTAATGATAACAACATCATTTAATTATTGCATTAAGTCTAATGATAGATATTGTATGCGATTTGGCTCGCTATCATTCAGCTATACTCTTTTGATAAAAAAGCAGGACTGAAAGCCATGCTTTGGGAGTTCGTATAATACGTATCATATTAATTTTGGAAAAATTAGATATTGATTGGGAGTGACTAAAGCTGTAGAGTTTCTTTTTAAGTGAGTCCCCAAAATGAAATTCCAATTTATATTTGAAAACTTTAAAGCTTTACCAAATGGAACAGATGCTTTCAAGCAGTTAAAAATTTTATGTGAGCAAGAAATTGGCAACAATAATAATTTAGATAATTCGGCCTTATTTCTTATTTATGGGTTTGCGAAGAACTACGTCTTATTGTACGAAGATCAAGAAGTTACTCCTGAATTTGCAAAAAAAGCAAAAAGCCAATTAATTGATTATATGTCTGAACTTAATATTGCTCTAATCAGTCAAGATTCTAATCTTATATTAGAAACTCTTAATAATATTTCAAAAAAATATTTTAAAAGTTCAAGAATATTTTAAATCTTAATAATCAATGAACAAGCTATCATTACAGGGGTTTTTGATTCCCCTTTTTGTCTCATTCTTTGTGAGTGGCATTAACGCTATTCTAGGAGCTTTAAATGAAGATAAATTTTTATTATCAATTGTTTTTTCACAATGGATGATTAATTGGATTATTGCTTATCCATGTCTTTTGTTTCTTGTTCCTTTCTCAAAAAAGATCGTTTTAAAGCTTTTTTATCCTCAGTTGAAATAATGAATGTTATATGAAACGAGGACAATAGACCGTCGTTTTTCACTTTGCATAAGATATTCTACGTTAAGTAGCGGCTAAAAATGCCCTTGATCAAGGGCATTTCGTATAACGTGTATTATGTTAATTTTAGAAAATCTGTTTTAGTTTGTACCTTTTCAAAATTATGTAAAAAGCAAATAAAACACTTATCCAGAACAAATAATCAAAAATAAAATATAAGAAGATAAATTGATCTATTCCTATAATAATATTTAAAGGATCTAGCGCTATACTCCCACCTGGAGATATTTCACCATCTACTAAAAACTGTAAGGGAAATCCTCCTCCAATGACTTTAACTTTTTCAAGTTTGTCTACAACTATACGATCCACTAATGTATATTTCTGATAAAACAAAGATAAATAAGTAAAAATAAAAGATAAGCAATTGAAGTATAAAAATTTTTTCATAATTTTCTCTCATATGTCTACTAATTTTAACAATTTTTAATCAGAGCTTTTTGGAATAATTTGCTTTAATTTCTCTATTATTTTCTCAAAAAATTCCTTTAATATGAAAAGATTAGAATTTATTTTATTAATTTTCCTTGCAGCCTGTAGTCCAGTTACAGAAAAAATAGAATCAAATATAGTTGTTCCACGTATTCACTATACAGGGGGAGCAGATAATGCAAGTTATAGTGAGGCTAAGCTTATTAAGGAAGGTAAATGCTTATATCTAGAACATGCTGATGGCTCTAAAGTTCTGCCAATTTTTGCTACGAAAACTATAGATTGGAATACAGAAACTAAGAGCTTAAAAGTAGATTCAGACACTTATTTTTTAGGTGATAAAGTAGCATATGGAGGGGGCGGCTCCTATCCTCTAGAAAAAAATAATTATTCTTGGATAACTGAAGTAGATCATGGCTGTGATACCTCACAAGTTATAGTTATTAATAAACTCATAAGACCACTTGAAGAACTACCAAAATGAAGAATAGCCTATTTTACTGTCTTACATTAGTTCTACTTATAGGATGCCAGCCATTTGAAAAAAATGGATATATTTTTATTAAAAATCAGACTGATTATCCAATTACAGACCTTAAAGTAACTTATATTAGTGCTCAAAAAACTTATAGCTTAGGTACTCTTTATCCTTATTCAGAATATAAATACGCCATCAATTACGAGCAGCATAATGAGGATTCAATAATCTTTTCATATTTAGATAAAAATCATAAAGAGATTAATCAAGAAGTAGCTACGTATGCAGCCAAATATGATAGGAAAAGTTATGAAATAGTTATTCAATAGAATATAAATTACAATTACTAATTGAACAAAAAAACTTCAATTTGAAATTTCAAAAACTTGATTTTTCCACTAAACAACTATCCATTTAACATAATGGCGGTTATACGAAGTACACTTGTATATTAATTTAAAAATCAATAACTTAAAAATCTCACTATGATCACAAAATGCACAAAAAATTGCTTCTGTAATAAGTTGGTGAGTTTTTAGGCAAATCTGTAACATTTTGCCAAGAAAATTGATTAATAAATGATCATTTTTGGGATCAATGTCTATTTCATGCGGATCTAGGTTGCGAAACTATCCCCAATTGCTGTGGATAAAATTTAGGCTATTTTGTACGCCTGGGCTTACGTAAATTCTGGTTTTTTGCGGCTGTCCAGGATAGGTGGAATTTTCCTATGATGAACTCATCGGGAACAGGAAGTTCCATACAAGAATAACAAGAGATAAGCACAAGGACTGTAAGGTACGACAGGAGTTATACCGAGCGAACCAATACGAAAAACCCCGGCAGGATGCCGGGGTTTTTTATTATTTATAAATCAGAATTTTGCTATTAAGTTTTTTAAAAAGAAATTTAAAGCAGTGTAGTAATCTTTGTGCTCCTTTAAAGTAGCATCATCTAGACAACTAAGACTATTTTCTAAATTAGAAACTTCATCTTGAAATTTTTTTTCAGTTTCATTTGCAGCACTTTCGAAAGCCTTAGAGGTATCATTCCAATACACACTTATACCTTTTATTAATTTATTTTCAAAATCCTCTTTTTCAAATAAATCAACAAGCTTTTTAGCAATTTTTTTCTGCCAACTAGAACCTGTTAACCATGCGAAGATTCCCCCTATTACTACAGCGATTCCAATACCAATTGTAATTGGACCACCTAAAACTGCAACGATACTAGCAGCTGCGGCAGTTCCGCCTACACTAATACCTATACTAGATAAAAAGCTTACTACTGTTGGAACAAGCAAATAGGCTCCTAAGTTGCTGCCAGCTGCAACAATACTGGCCCATGTGGCTAATGCTCCAAACGTTGTTAAGCTTGCTACAGCTCCCATAAAAATACTTTTAGAGTCAAAATCTAATTTTATATCCTTATTAAAACTTTGTTTTTTATCATATTCTTTTAATAAATCATCAATTTGCTCTGATAATTCTACAGATTTCTCTTTAACTTTTTTATTAATAGAGAATTGTATGGAGTCAGATAAATAGCTTGCAGCTAACTGCTGAGCCTCTTTTTTATCCTCATATCTGGATTTAATCATGCTTTCAATATAATCAACAGTTAAATACTTTTTTGTGACAACTTTGACCTCTGAAATACATTCGTTTTTGTATATTTCGATATCTTTTAATATCTTCTCTTTGTATTTTTTCCTATTTATTGAATCAACTTTTTCATCTTCTTTCATGGACTCCAATTGAATTTTCATCTGTTCACGTTGATTAAGAATATTATCCAGATTTTCAGTTAAATTTTTATATTTATGAGAAAGGGCTTCAAGACTTTCTTGAAAGGAAGTATTAAATTTTTCTGAGACTAAAGAAGGTAAGCGATCTTGTAATAAATTGACTAAATTCTTTTCAAATTCTGTACGTAAATACTTCTTATCGGCTGAAAAAGTAAAGAAACGACTGCGGAAATACTCCTCTGTAACTTCTTCTTCAGCCCCTCTTTCTTCAAATTTATACTCAAGATGTTTAAATGCTCTTTTAGCAGCTTTATTTAATAAATCAAAAATATCATTTTGATTTTCAATAATATCTGATCGTGTCGCTATAATAAATAAGTTATCTAAAGATCCAATTTTTTCACTTTCATAGGACGGCAGTACATTTATTAAGCTACCAATATAATCTAAGTCATTTTTACCTAAAAAGCCTTGAGCTGTAGAAAGGTACAAAACAATATCTACAAAAGTTGTTGCCAATTCGGTTCTTTTAGAATCATTTTCATCATTTTCATAACCTGGCATATCCACTAAATCACATGCTAGGAGAATTGGAGCATCGATATAAAGCACTGCATAATGGCTATCTAAGTCTTCATCATCTTGGTGTGTAACATAGCTCTCTAATGAAGCTAAGTTTCCTGCTTTAACACGATGTCTTTTACAATGTTCTTCATCGTTAATCTTATGAATATTAAAATCTTTATCCATCATCCATACATCTTCTATTTGCCAAGATGGTTTATCCGATATATGACGTAAGATGCATGCCACACTAGTCGTGGGTTGATATCTCGTTGGTAAACAACTATCTCCTAGTAAAACATTACATAATCTAGATTTTCCCATATCAAAGTGGCCAAAAACACCTAAACGAGGTTTTCTAGAAATTTGATCAAGATTAGAAATAAGATTATCAATATTCAGCGTCTCAATAACTCCAGAACTAGATTCTGTAATTACTGGGGCATAGTTTAACTGCTCATATATAGTCTTTTTTTTATTTTGGATATCTAAGTAAGGATGTCCAACTGTAATTGGTTCTAATTTACCTTCTAAAAATCCACATATTTCAGCCCACTTTTTTAAAATTTTCATTGGAACATCTTCAGGATCTTCTTCATATCTTGAAATTTGACTTTGTGAAACATCTAAAGCTTTAGCCATTTCAGCTTGTGAAATTTCAGCCAAAGTTCTCATTTCTTTCAAATTTACTAAATTATCAATATTCATAATTCAAGTCTTATTTATTAAAAAAATAAGAATACCCAAAAAAAATACAATACTCAATATTTTAGGGTAAAAATTATTTATTATGCATGTATTGCATATTTTTTTTAATTTACTTATTCTAGCTCTAGATAAAAACGAGGGTTAACTATGAAATATACATATCATTCAATTAATCGCATGAATACTCGTGGAATTTCAAAAGAAATGATCGAATTCACTTTGAATTATGGAAGTATAGATGGCGATGCTTATGTCACTAATAGAAAACTTTTAAACAAAGTAATTCAGCATCTAACTAAACAGCTAGCCTTAGCTAAAAAGTTAATCGATAAGGGTGGGGTAGTTGTGGTGACAGATAATAGTTCTGTAATCACAACTTATGACTATGAAAGCTATAAAGCTTATTAAGAACGAGGAAATTACATGGCTTATAGAACTGATTTCGATCTTGAATTTTTAGGGCATCTTAAATCAACTGATTTAGATGATCTAGTATATTGTCTAACCCATGATAAAGATGGAGAAACTAGACTTACTGAAGAACTAACTTATTCAGATGCGTATAAGTTACATTTTCCGAATCATAGTAAATACTGGGAATTAATAGCCGCAGAACTTCAATGTTTTGGCGCAAATAGTTTCGCAACAATGTTTCGGGGAGGAAAAGGTGTTTTCTATCGTGAAGTGTTAATGGATGTCTGCGATAAACTAAAGGTAAATTACAACAAAGATGCAAAAACAGAAGTTATCGAAAACAATTTATTATTAAAAATTCTCCATGATGCTCTAGAAAAAATGTCACAAGAGGAATTAAAAGAACTAGCAAAAGAGCTTGATATTAATGATCTAAATTACTCTGCTGAAGCATTACTGGGAGTTTTTCAAGCTATTTTTCGTGCAGGAGGGTTCAAATCCTATCAATTAACATTAATCATTGCTAATGCTATCAGTCGAGCATTATTTGGTAAGGGATTAACTTTGGCTGCCAATGCTACCTTAGCCAGAACTATGTCACTCTTAACAGGTCCGGTAGGTTGGGTTATTACTGGAGCTTGGACTTTAATTGATATAGCTGGACCTGCTTTTCGAGTAACTCTACCTGCTGTAATACAAATAGCAGTATTACGAAAAAAACATTCACAAGACAATTCTATTTAATTTTTAAGATTGAAATATACGTTACGAGAGGCCTTACTAATGGGCCTTTTGATCACTTACTTAACATAAAATCTCTTATGTGCAGTCATACACCACAAGTTAGAACTCACGCTAGTAACCAAATTTTCCGACTATTATTTTTTTGTTCAAAAACTCAATTAATATAATTTTTTAATTATTAAAATCAATAACTTAATTTTAAATATTAAAATTCTAGATAGTTTTTTTGGTGTAAGTTTTTGTTTAATGCCCCATAAATAAAATCCCCATAATGATTTTTTATTTTAAAATCAATATTTTATAAAAAATAAAAAATAAATCCAATAGTCGGAAAATTTGTGTTTTTAATAGAAAAACTTTAATTTTTTTTAAATATTGAGACTTATAGGTGTAGAGATACACCCCTTTAGTTACAGTTGAGAGTGGTGCCAGTCCAAATCTAACTAAAAGGTGTCTATAAAATCAGTAAGTATTCAGTCTTGCAAAGTATTCACTTAATTTTTGTTATACAAAGCTTTTGAGTAAAGGATGAACCCACATCAATGTAATAGCAATTATCTAACTGGGTCATTTCCTTGACGATCGTGTGTCCCAAATAGATAGCATCTATGTTCTCTACAACATCATAATTATCTGAATAGTTCTTTATTCTTCCACGCCCCCATAGTGCATTTGTGTAAGCTGATACCATGCCTGAAATCCTGTAATCACCTTGCATGATATCTGCTTTAAAAGCGCCCCATTCATGAATATCAATATCTGCATGAACCACTCCTATTCGTTTATCTAGAAGATCAAGCTCGATAACGATTGGTAAATCTTCAAAGCTTTTGATAATTTTATGCTGCTGATGTGATGACAACTGATAGAACCACTCACCACCATTTCTTTCATGTAAATGTCTAAGCTTTGAATCAAATAGACTTTTAATGCACATTTCTTCGTGATTGCCACGAACGGTTCGAAACCATGGTTTTTTAATTAATGAAAAACATTCTAAATTTTCTTTGCCTTTATCAACTAGGTCACCCGTGCATATCAACAAATCTTTATCAAAGTCAAAATCGATAGCGTTGAGATGGCTCATCAACAAGTGATAAGAACCATGCAAGTCGCCTACTACGAAGATCGATTTGAAAGATGATCCATCTATAATCTGGATATGATTTGTCATGAGGGAGCATCATCCTACTGATTAATAGCATTATGCATAGAGGTGGTCCCACTTGTTTGAACAACTAAAAGCTTATTTATAAGTGATATTCTGCTCTAGTTAAGCTACCTTATTTTGTTGTGGTAGCTGGTCATAGTAAAACTCATCTGGAGTCATTTTGTCCAGACTCGAATGAGGTCGTTTCAAATTATAAAATTCAAAATATGCACTCAATTGCTTTTTCGCATCGGTGACACTGCTATAAGCTTTGAGATACACCTCTTCATATTTAACGCTTCTCCATAACCGTTCAACCATCACATTATCAATCCATCGACCTTTACCATCCATACTGATTTGAATGCCATTTGATTTCAATACATCAATAAATGCATCACTGGTGAACTGACTGCCCTGGTCTGTATTAAATATTTCAGGTGATCCATATTTTTCAATCGCTTCATTTAAAGCCGAAATACAAAAATCCACCTCCATACTAATCGATACCCTATGCGCAAGTACCTTGCGGCTATGCCAATCAATCACAGCACATAAATAAACAAAGCCTTTTGCCATAGGGATATACGTTATATCCGTACACCACACTTGATTACTGCGCTGAATAGCCAATCCTTTGAGCAGATATGGATATTTACGGTGAGCTTGATTGGCCTGACTTAGATTTGGTTTACGATATAACGCATTAATGCCCATTTTCTTCATTAAAGTACGTGTATGACGTCGTCCTATATGATGTCCTTGACGATTCAATAAATCACGCATCATACGGCTACCTGCAAAAGGGTATTGCATATGTAACTCATCCATACAGCGCATCAGCTTCAGATCTGATTCACTCACAGGTTTTGGGCGATAGTAATAACAACCACGGGAGACTTTCAGCAGCTTAGCTTGCTTAGATACTGAAATCTGAAGTGAGTCATCGATTAACTTTTGTGGTTGAAGCGGCCCAGTTTCTTCAACACACCTTCTAAAAAATCAATTTCTAATGCCTGCTCACCGATTTTTGCATGTAGTTTTTTTAGATCGATGGGTGGTTCTGTTGGAGCTTTTGATTGATCGAAAGCTTGCGAGGAAGCTGAAATCAGTTGATTTTTCCAGTCAATAATTTGGTTTTGATGAACATCAAATTCAGCACTCAATTCAGCAAGTGTTTTTTCTGCTTTAATCGCAGCAAGTGCTACCTTAGCTTTAAAGTCATTTGAATGATTTCTTCTTGGTCTACGTGTCATAAAATACTCCATATATTGATGTTTATAACATCATTTGGGGAGCAAAATATCACTTATAAGTGTTGTTCAAATTTCCTGATCCACCTCTCATGAATAATATTTTCACTAACCACAGACCTTCAACCTACCTTAATCGCAAAAATAGTTCCGGACGAATTTTTACTTTTGGTTAGCCCATTCATACATGATCTTAATACTTATAAGTCCTGTATCGAAAATGTGTGTCACCAATCTGATTTTGGTTTTGCCAGTTGCAGTACAGGTGGCTTGTTATTACCTGATGCTCTTTTGCGAACTTTGCCTTTTAGCTTAAGTAACTGTATAGGTGAAAATGACTCTGCAGGTATTAAGACATTGAAATTATTAATCATGTTTAATGCAGATAGAATTGCAATTAAATCCGAAAGTTTCACATTACCTTTCTCAGCATTTAAAACCGTTCTCCGACTGACCCACGCTTTACTAGCAACTTCAGCTTGTGTCATATCTCGATTTAATCGAATGCGTTTTAAGCGCTCTCCCAAGACTGATGCAATATACACTGGACTGTCATTTTCAGAATACATCATTATTCATCACTCACATTTAGATATTTTATGACCTTATGGCATAGAAAAATCTGGTCAATCCTAAAGTCATTAAGTCCTAATATTGCACATATCCTGTTTTAATTGCCAGTTATGTGCAAATATTTGCACCTAATACCATATAGATTCTTTCTGATACACACTGAGAATGAGGAGCATGTCATTTTATCTTCTCCATTGGCTCATACTGAACCTCTCTTTTTTATAATAAAATAAATTGAGCTCCTGACATTCTTTGATTATTTATTTTTCAGTTTTTATAAGGACTACTGATCAGGACCTTGACGCACTGCTATTTACTGGATAATCTTATTTCAACACAGCAAAATCTGTGCTCAGGCGTGAGAACCTGATAAAATCTAGGTGCAATTAAATGTCGCACTTGCGGCTATTTTTTTGCCTACTGTTAAGCAGTTCTTATGGTAGCTTAGCAGGGCAGCTTCGTGCTGGCTGATCCTAGATTCAGTATTCTCACCCCTGTTAAGTTGCCTCCATTACCGTGAGAAGTGATGGAGATAGTTAAACTCTTATCTAGGAAACTGCTATGCATACTAAATTCAATGATGCAAACCCATGCATGCCAAAAAACCTCGCTAAACAGCTGATTATCGAAGGTGCTAAAGTTCTGAACCATCAACAGCGCCAAGCCTTGCTCGATATTTTCATAGCTTTAGATCAGGCGGAAAAAACAGCTGAAAAGATATTTCAGCAACATGTTGTAGCTCAACAGAGCACCTACAACTTTTCTCAAGTTCACGAATGCCAAGATGAAGACAATCAGGAATATTGGTCAGGTCATTACCATGATTCTTACAGTCAAGAATATCCAGAAGGTTGGGTAAAACGGACTCAGTCCACCCCACGTCGTCATAAGTTCCCTAAGACTGTTTACTGATCGGCGAGGGTGCCTCTTTAAAAGTAGGCATCATAATCCGAGCTACTCGACCGAGTTGGCTCGGATTCTCTTGGTGAAAGTACTGCATCATTTTGATGATCTAAATGTGAATCTTCGGATAGCTCGGTTAGCCTTTGGGCCAGTTTTTCTCGAACATCCTGAACCATATCTCCCAGATACTGCTGTGCCTCGTTTAAGTCAATTGTTGGCCCTATCTCTAGGTTAGTGGTATTGAGTTCTTTAATATGCAATTCAACGACTGTCATCAGCTTCTCAAATCCCTCAGTTTCCCCGGTATTCATCCGCGGCAACTGCACCCTGAACTCATTTAAACATTCTTCTATAAAGTGGATGTATCCCTCCATATCCATTTTTTTACTTTCGGGTGCGATGTTTGGATCACATAAGTCATGAAAGCAGCCTTCAGCCTTATTTGCATATATATACGCGTCATCCAAATATAAATCTGTATATCGTATTTTCATTTTCTTCAATTCGGCACTGATAGTTTTTATCACAAGAGGATCATTTTTTGGTTGGTTACTGGCCTCTATTTCTGCTTTAACTCTTCTAACATGCTCAATAAGTTTTCGGTGTTCAGCTCTTCGTCTTGCAAGGTTGACCAGTCGATCGATTCCAACTGTCTCAAGGCGTTTAGATACGGTCTTAAACTGCTCTGGAGTTCTTCCTGTATCAGTGGGCGAAGGTGTGAGCTGGTCAATAACAGTTTTAAACGTAGCTCTAATTCGCGCCCAAATACCGTTAAAGAATCGATTAGTTCTTTGTAAGATATCTCTTTCTTGATTTCGTCTTGATAGCGCCTGAGGATCTTGTCTCTCTCGATTAGTTTCTGCTTCATATCGTTCAGCTTCTTCATCATAAGAATGTTTTCTTTGCGCATAAGCTCCTGATAGTCGTTCTGAAGCTTTTGTGACTTCATGAGTTCGTCGATGTATGCTTTTTGGGCTTCGAAGACCTGCTGGTAATGCCGGGCTTCCTCCTGAAGTACTTCCGTTTTTTGTTCCAAAGCTTGAATCATGCCCTTTAGCTGGAGAATCAACTGGTTTTTTTGGGTTTGTAACAATGTTTCTATCATGTTGCACTCCGATATTTAGATAAAATCCCTGAGCAGTGACAGCATGCTGAATGTGCCGAATATCCCAAGACACCACAGTATTTTTT
The DNA here is from genome assembly GCF_000369685.1 of Acinetobacter sp. CIP 102136. Classification (GTDB taxonomy): domain Bacteria; phylum Pseudomonadota; class Gammaproteobacteria; order Pseudomonadales; family Moraxellaceae; genus Acinetobacter; species Acinetobacter fasciculus. The sequence continues at coordinate 22,394 of NZ_KB850154.1, read as the reverse complement.
TGCATTGCTGATGGAGCTGCTGTATCAAGCTGATTCCATCTCCAAGCTGATGGCTTAACTGTTCTGCTAATTTCGCTTGAGAGCTGTTGTTGCGGCATTGCTGCTGTATTTGTTTCAGCAATGGCATCATGTTGAGAAGGTCGTTGCGTAGTGCACTGCTGTTCTGTTGCTCTTGCTCGCTGCTCTGCTGTATCTGGTCGAGTAATTCCCTGTTCCTGCTCAAATCGATCTGTAGATTTTGCAAGATTTTCTGTTGGCGCTGATGTAGCTTCAGAATGTCCTGAAATTGGGTGTCGGTTTTGATGTTGTACAACATCAATTCCAGATCGATAGTCTGGGTTTCTGCCAAGCTTTGCTTTAACTGTTGCTCCAGGCTCTGCCGATAATCCTGATAGTGGTTCGAGAGACTCTCCAGTCGCAGGAATTCCGGTTCGATAATATTTTTGGTGATACGTAAAACGTTTTCTTCGAACTTGTTCAAGTCGCTTAAGGCATTCTGTGAGTTCTGCTGAAGGTGCTGCAAGTCCTGCCGGATGTCCAGGCAATACTGCTCGTGCTGCTTCCGGTCCTGCTCGATTTTTTCGGTAAGCATCGAATGAAAACTCTGCATGATAAAACTTCCCTTTTAAACGGTCTGTTCCATAACTGGTCTTAAGTGAAATGTAGTGATCATCTTTTCGACTTAACTCACCAAGTTCGGACAGACTCTTGAGCAAATCATCTCGGTTATTGATGATTCCATAGACAATGCGTTGTTCTACATATTGGTGAATTAACTCCAAACGGGTCTTTTTGGGCAGATGCTGCATACCGGCTTTAATTGCAGCTGCGTTTTGCATCTCATGATGATTTTTAAGTTTTATGCTCTTTATACGGGTAGGGTCATCAGGTCTTGCCCAACCATATTTATGGTTTAAAAAATCACGCAGTGGGTCAAAGTAATGATGATGTCCTGGTGGAGCAATGTTTAATGATTTTCCTGAATTCAGTTCAATTCGAGGGACCAGTATATGTAGATGGCGTGAGCCATTATCCTCAGCATGCATTACAGCTGTCATGTGATATTGTTCTGGACTCAATCCGGCAAAAGCATGTTCCTCAAACAGATCCAAAACTTCTTCAAGCTGTGCATCCGATACATGGTCTTCGGGCGACCAGGCAATCACTGCAGAGGTGTAGCAGTATTGAAACTTGATACTTTCAGCAATGATCGCAAAGGTGGCAGGATCTCCTCTCAGGATTTTTACTCCTGCTCGTCGGTCACCTTGATGATCCTGCTCACCTGTTACATAGGCTGCTGCCAGCTTTGGATCGCCTGTGCCTGACTTTAAAAATTTAATGAGCATAATCTATCGATCCTCCATTACCCTTTGAATTGCTTTTGCTTTTCTGTTTTTCGCAAGCTGATCAGAAACAAAATATTTTGGGAGCACAGGAAGATATTGATGTAAATCAGACTGAATCGTGACCAGAACATCCACGCAATCGACAAAGGAAAACTTCTGAATGTCTTCAGTTTGTTGAAGACATAAGAAGTTCAGTGAACGTGCAATCTGGTTGATATTATTTCCGATTCGGCCAAGTTCCAGTAAGAGTTGAGGGTCGGCACTGGGTATCGGGCGACCCACTGTATTTTTTAAGGATCTTTTTTTGAGTGGTACGGACTGCCACAGCTTAGAAGGTTCACTAAGGGCTTGTTCTTCACTGGTCTGGTGAACAAGTGGCCAATATCGACATAACTCGCGCTGAATAAGGATATGAATCAGCTTGGTAAATCCAATTCCATGTTCCTGAAGAAAACTATCTAACTGCGCCCCCTGTTCGGCATTAAAACGAAGTCGCTTCGTGATTTCACGTTTGGTCCTTTTCATTTATCTATCCTGTTCGGATTGGTGATTTATGGGGTCTTAGGGGGTCGCCCCTAACAAGCCCTGTTGCGTACCAAAAGTGAAGTTCGTAGAACTTTATTTTTGTAGCTACAGGTAGGCTTGCTTAATAAACTGCTCTTTTTAAGAACAATTTCCCCTCCTGAATCCCAAGCATAAAGGAATTAAAAAATTCAAATCCCATCCGTCGAATTTCGATTTTTTTTGAACGAAATCATCTATTTTTTTGAAAGAGTTACTTTATTTCTCAAACGGAAACGAGTTGTAAATTAGCGTTCAATCTCGAATTAATGTTCATTGATATAGATTTATATCTAAAAAATCTTAAAAAATTTGAAATTGGCTTGAAATTATGCAGATTTCTTTAAAAAATGTGTTGAGGTTTGTTTTTTTATTTATTTTTGAGTTATTCATCAAATTTATATCGTTTTCAGCATCGTATTCTTATTTTCAATGAATTTGATTCCCCTGCTAAATAAAATAATATTTTAGATAAATATCAATTAATTAATAATTAACAATGAAGAAAAATAACACACATCTATCTTTCAAATTTCAGGTTTAACTCGTGACATGTAACGTTTTAATTTGGGGATGTAACACTTTTGTTTTTGTTAGAAACGGACGGTTTTTTGTTAGAAACGGACAGTATGTGAAGTGCATCACAATTTTTTAAATTTATTATTCTATCTTATGAAATTAATACATAAATTCTATTAATACTTATTATGAATTTATGTTTCCTTATATGCGAAATAATGGATAAGTCAGCCTCCCATTCCTATTTGTGGCCTACCAGTCATTTTCATTCCAAGTAGACTGTCAAAATAGAAAACTACATAGCCAATTTTGCCGATACCAAACGATTCATACTCACACCATGCTCAGCCGCTTCAAGTGCTAGTTTTTGATGAACCATTGATAGAACACAAACAGCAAACCGTCCGCTATATTTTTTTTCTGAAAGCGGTACTGGTAATTTCTCATTATTACTGATCATATCTGCTACAACTTCACCAACAAGATCAACAATCCTAGAGAATGCTTTGGATTGTTCTTTATCGAGCCAAGACAGTGATGGAAATTCGGCACATAGACCAACATACTCATTATCTTCTGCTGACCATGTAACACGATAAGTATATTGTTTGCTATCCATTTGACACCTCAAAATGTTTTAAGTTTATCAAGAGCAGCTAATACTTGCCTAACCTGATAAGGTTTAGCCTTTCCGCTATCATCTTGAAGATTAATACGAGGATCGCCTTGCCCCGGTGTTTTAAAAACCGTGTGGCTACATAGCGAGTGAAAAAAAGAGGAATTGCCAAAACATATAACAGTCGCTTGGCTTGCTGAGAGATTTAACTTGTCGTTTAAGACAATTATTGAAAAAGTTGGCATGTACAACAGGAGATGAAAAAACATCTCTGTGATCCTAAAGAGGTAATACCGATATTGGAAAATTTAAATTTTCTTAGTATCAGTTGTAATAGAGGAAAAAGGGCTTAATGCCCTTTTATTTTGCCTAGTTAGTATCTGTTAATTAAATTACTGCATTTGATATGTAAAAATTTCATGATATCCATTCAAGGAACCCATAATGCCTTTAAGCTTTTGTGAAGCATCTTTAAGAAGTATCTATCCATCTGATATGGCTTTATGCGACTGCGATTTTACTCGTACAGGCTGAACAGTTAACAAATGAATTATTTAATACTCATTACTTTACAATCAAAACGAAATCATTAAAAAACTAAATTAGATTCATAATACAACTAATATAGTTGCAATTTATATCTCAAACCCTAACTCTTTTAGAACATCAGTATACTTTCTGATAACCTCAGCATCTTGTAATTCAATCAGAAGTCTTTTTTCTAAATCAGCATAGCTTTCCCCTACTGCAGCTTTTTGGCTTGCAAATGGATCATAGTGAGCTAGCTTGTTAGCAAAGAATTGAATCTGCTTGTCTGTTAGCTTCTTAGCTTTTGTATTAGTGACTTCCTTAGGTTGCTGCTTATTTATGAACTTAAATGAGAAACCACTAATCAAACGTCCATTTTTATGCTGATCGTAAGAAGCAACGATATCTGTTAATTCATTAATTTGGGTTAATGCAGTATCGAGTACCCGAGCTTTGAAATTAGCCATCTTGGCATATTCACCCTCTGCTAATCCAAGCTTAAAGCGAAAGTCTTCTAACTCAAACATAGGTGTCTTGCCAAGACTGCGCCATTGAATTAGTAATTCGTAAAGACGAATTGCATATTTACTCGTAAGAGAGCTAATCTGTTTAAGCTCGTAAGCAGTAAATGACTTCTCTAACTGGGTAATCAATGGGATGACATCAGGTGCAAAAGTCAGCTCTACAATCCCAGCGGAATCAACATACGCTATTTTGGAAACCCAACGTGATTTCACGATCTTTTCCTGTTGAGTACCCTCATGAATGCCCTTGTAACTGAATTTGCGCTCGAATAGATTGCTGGCTGCATTTTTAAGTCCCTCGTAGGCTGCATGCTTATCCACATTAAATTGCTTCATATAATGATGAGCATGAACCTCTAACGTGCTATTGGCATCCACATTCTTACTTAGCTCTCTTGCCCGTACAATTGCCAATAGAATCAATCGTTGTTCTGTTGTATCCAAATTATAGCTGGCATTGATTAACGCATTATCCTTAACTACGAGCTCATTTTTCACTGAGACGTCCCCATTTAATTATCTAATTAGGATACACTAATTATCTATGTATGCACAAGGTGGGAAAATGTAGACTTGAAGGTGGGAAAATGTAGACTTGAAGGTGGGAAAATGTAGACTTGAAGGTGGGAAAATGTAGACTTGAAGGTGGGAAAATGTAGACTAATAACCTCTGAAACACTTGCTATACAAGGCTTACAGATGTCTTAAAAATAAAAATATTAAAAATATTAAAAATAAAAAGCTTATTGTTTAAAAATTTAAGAGAATTTCTTGTTTTACGAATATCAATTTACAGTGATGAATCATTATGAAGCATAACTCTAATTTAGGTGGGAAAATGTAGACTAATGACAAAGTATCTAGATAATAGAATTTTTTGAGTAATTATTTACAACAATCAAAAATACAACTATATTAAATACAAATTAGTTGCAAAATAAAAGTAAAATGATTCTATTAATTGGAAGCCAAAAAGGTGGATGTGGTAAGTCAACAATAGCCATCAACATTGCAGCATATCTAGCTAAACATAACAAAGATATTGTATTAGTTGATGCAGATCCTCAACAAAGTTCAGCTAATTGGGTTAAAGACAGAGATGAGACAAAGCTACCTAAAGTACATTGTATTCAACGTTACGGGGACATTAAAAATACGTTGAAAGATCTAGATAGTCGTTATGACTATGTAGTAGTTGATGTAGCTGGTCATGATAGCAAAGAGCTCAGAACAGCAATGTTAGCTGCTCATTACCTTGTAGTGCCATTTAGACCATCACAATTTGATTTGGATACTTTACCTCATTTATCTGAAGTCATAGATCAAGCCAAATCATTTAATGAAACTCTGAAATCATTTGGACTCTTAACTTTGGCACCAACCAATCCAGCTGTATCTGAAATACAGCAAGCTAATGAGTACCTGATGGATTTTCCATTGTTCACAGCTTTGTCATCAGTAATCCATGATCGCAAGGTTTACCGTGATGTCACTGCTGAAGGGAAAGGTGTAGTTGAATCAAATAATCCAAAAGCAGTTGAAGAGTTCGATGCTTTTATGAAGGAATTATTAGCATGATTAAGAAAAGAGAGCTTGTAAAAAATTCTCCTGATATGGAAACCTTCATCAATGGTGCTAATGAAGAAATTACTCAAAAATTAAATCCGAAAGCACCTAGAAAATTTAAGACACACACGATTCCAATGAACGAATATGAGTATCAGTTATTGGTTGAGTTAGCTGAAAAATATGGCCAAACACATAACGGCATTATCAGATTTGCTTTGAAGAAACTTAGCGAATAATAGCAACTTATTTGAAACTAATAAGAAACTATTTTAGTTTCAAGATTAAATTAATTTCAATATAAAAAAATCCCTTAACCATTAAGGGATTTTTTTATTAATGATAGGTTTACATATGTCTAGGGTACTTGAATACCTGAATAGCGTCTTCAATGGTATACCCAAATTGGCATTTAAATTTGAATAATTAAGTGAAACACTATCTTTAAAAAGATAGTTTTATGCAACAAAGAAAATAACTAATAAAGAATTCTTATGACTAATACCACCATTCATCGGAAAAAATATTAGACAACCCCTTAAAATAAAGCATTCCGCAATAGTTAGATTGACTTCCATCTTGAAAAAAGATGAATTCTCATTAGAATCTTGAATAAAGTTACATTTTTCAAGATTTAATAAGGGGGCAGAGTATGACGATGATAGAGGGTGAACCTCAAAAACATGGTGGGCGTAGAGCAGGAGCAGGGCGTAAACCGAAACCTGATCAAGTGACCAAAGTGATTCGTGTACCAAAAGCACGTATCCCTGATATTAAAGCACTTTTACAAGACAAGCCACCACAGCATGAAATTAAGGATATCCGTCAGCTTGACCCTGTGACGCAAATGGAAATTCCATTGGCAACAGAGCGGGTCCGGGCAGGTTTTCCTTCACCCGCAGAAGACTCTATAGATAAAAAAGTTGATCTGAACGAACATCTGATCAGAAATGAAACGGCTACTTTTATTGTCAAGGCGGACTCACAATCCATGCTGAATATCGGTATTGATATCAATGATGAACTAATTGTTGATCGCAGTATTGAAGCCAAGCACAGGGATATTGTGGTGGTCTGGTTAGACAATGCATTTACGGTCAAACGCTTAATGAAAGATGCACAAGGGTGTTGGCTGAAAGCTGAAAATGAGGAATATTCTGATATTTATCCATCAGAAGGTCAGCAGTTAGTCATTTGGGGTGTAGTCACTAAACTGATTAAGAGCTTTAAATGAGTCGCCAAGAAATCTATGCGCTCGTCGATGTTAATAATTGCTACGTCTCATGTGAGCGTTTATTCAATCCTGGATTAGATCATCGTCCTGTCGTGGTGTTATCCAATAACGATGGTTGTGTCGTGGCACGTTCACAGGAAGCCAAAGATTTAGGCATCAAAATGGGTGTGCCGCTATTTCAGATCCAGGACCTCATCGAACAGCATAAAGTCGAAGTACTGTCGAGTAACTATCCCTTATATGCTGAAATGTCACGTCGCTTTCATACCATCTTGGGGCAATATGTAGCACCGGATGAACAGGAAATCTATTCGATTGATGAGTCATTTTTAAAGCTCACTGCCTATACCCAAAGTTTCGATTTAACAGTGTATGCACAGGAGATACGAGCACGGATCAAGCAATGGATTGGCTTGCCTGTCTGTATCGGAATTGGTCGCAGCAAGACCGAAGCCAAGCTTGCCAACTATATGGCCAAAAAGGCCAAACGCTTTAATGGCGTATGCAATTTGGCCGAGATGCATTCACAACATCGAGATTATTTCTGGAGCCTGATTGATGTGGCTGAAGTATGGGGCGTTGGACGACAGCACAGCAAGAAATTAAAACAATATGGAATTCATACTGTTTTGGATTTGGCTCAATGCAGTCCACACCGCCTAGCGAAGGCATTTTCTGTGCTGATGCAGCGAACTGTCATGGAATTACAAGGACAGGCATGTATTGAGCTTGAACATGCACCTGAATCCAAAAAGCAGATTATGGCCAGTCGTTCCTTCGGTGAAAAAATTACAGAACTTGATGACCTGAAAGAAGCCTTAACCAAGTATGTACAGGATGCAGTGAAACGACTCAGAGCTGAGCATTCTCTCTGTGTTACAGTCATCGTCTTTGTGCAATCGAATCCATTTGATAAGCATTTACCTTATTACAGCAAATCGCTATCGCTGGACCTGGAAGAGCCAACCGATAGTGTCACTGTCTTGATACGGATCTCATTAAAGATATTGGAACGAACTTATAAGCCTGGCGTGATGTATAAAAAATGCGGAGTGATGCTGACAGATCTCATTGCTAAACAGCATTATGTACCGACACTGTTTGCAGATCACGAGAAGATTCAAAGTAATGAGAACCTGATGCAAGCCTATGAACAGATCCAGCAGAAATACGGTAAAAGGAAGATTGCAGTCGGTGTTTGTTATTTACCAGATCGAAAATGGTCAGCAAGGCAAGCAAGTTTAAGCCGAGACTATTTTAGCTGGGATGGGTTGCTACGGATTAAGAAATAAAATGAGGCTAAAACAGTTAGCTATTCATTGCAGAAAAATGTAAAAATAGGCTCACGGCATAAAATATTATTTAATATAATCAATTGCATATGAGATTATTAAATTTTTTTATTTTTCAATTATATGGTTTTTATAAAAAATCCCAACATGCCCTGCTTCGGCTTTGTTGATTTGTCATGTTAAACGATTGTTTATTGATCATTGTTCCACGCTTTTATGTAGCCTAGATTAATCTTACGGTATGAAAAAACATCTAAGAAAGCCACGTTTTTAGGTTCAAGATCGACATGCTCAGTAACAGAGATGTGCTTATTTTGTGTTTGGTTATCAGTTTCAATTTCAGCAGTTTCTTTTGCTGTGGGAACTTCAATAATAGTTTCTTAAAATGATGCAACATGTGTTGGAACTTCAGCTGAATTTGGACTATCTATTTTTACAGGTTCTTTTAGGTACTGTTTTTGAATTAATTCACCAAAACACAAATAGCTTCGGCCAAATCAATCTTGCTCTTAGAATTCCCTTTTTCAAGTTGTTTTAAAGTGTTTGTCTATTGATGGTGTAAAGTTTGGAAAGTTAAAAAACTGTAAGGGTTTTTATCCTGTACTGAATAGCCACTAATTTTGTAGACACCTTTTAGTTAGATAAAATGGCTAATTAACGAGGTGCTTATGAGCAGTAAACGATATCCTGAAGAATTCAAAATTGAAGCAGTAAAGCAAGTTACCGAGAAAGGTTATAGTGTGGCCGAGGTTGCTGCGCGTTTAGGTACAACTACACATAGTTTATATGCCTGGATTAAACGCTATGATCCTCAACAACCCAAAGTTACTCAATCAGCAGATCCAACTGCAGAGCTAGCAAAGCTCAGAAAAGAACTGCAAAGAGTAACTGAAGAACGGGACATCTTAAAAAAGGCCGCGGTGTACTTCGCAAGCCAGTCCAAATGAGGTACGCCTTTATTCGGGACAACCAGCATATATGGCCGATCCGTCGTTTGTGTTCAACTCTAGATGTTCATCATAGTGGTTATTATGCATGGCTAAAGCAGCCTATCAGCAAGACAGCCCAGAAACGGCAACAACTTTCAGGACTGATTAAACAGTTTTGGTTAGAATCTGGTGGGGTTTACGGCTATCGCAAGATTTACTGTGATCTGAAAGATGTTGGTGAGAATTGTGGGATTAATCGAGTGCATCGGTTGATGAAAGTTGATGGACTTAAATCACAGCGTGGCTATCGCAAACCTAGAACTCATGCAGGTACTCCGTCGGTTGTTGCTGCAAACACTTTAGACCGCCAATTTAATCCAGCACAGCCGAACCAACTATGGGTGACTGATATTACCTATATTCGTACCCATGAAGGATGGCTGTATCTCGCAGTGGTAATCGACCTGTTCTCACGACTTGTAGTTGGCTGGTCTATAAAATCCAGAATTACGACAGATCTGGTTTTAGATGCGTTATTAATGGCTCTATGGCGGAGAAAACCACAGAATAAAGTTCTGATTCACTCTGACCAAGGCAGTCAATATACGAGCCATGAATGGCAAACATTCCTTAAGCAGCACAATCTGGAATGTAGTATGAGTCGCAGAGGAAATTGCCATGATAATGCTGTTGCTGAGAGTTTCTTTCAGTTGTTAAAGCGAGAAAGAATTAAGAAGAAACTATATGCATCAAGAACTGAAGCTAGGTCTGATATCTTTGAATATATTGAGATGTTCTACAATTCAAAACGCAGACATGGTTCCAATGGTCAGCGTTCTCCATTAGATTATGAAAAGGCCCATCAAAAGATGGTTAGGTGTGTCTAGAATTTTGGTGGCTATTCAAGCATAACTTTTTGAAATATAACACTTTAAATGGGTTCTAACATCATTGATTCGTATAAGAGATTTTATGTTAAATAATAGAAAGGCTCTTACTCTCAGTTAGAGCCTTTATTCTTAAATTTTTTTATCTATTGTGATAAACCATGTGCCGTTATTACGCTCATAAAGTGGTAAATTGCTGTCAATTTTTTGATATCTATAATTTAACTTGGGAGTAAAACCTTTCCACTGCCATTGCTTACGCCAAGTAGCTATACCAAATTCATATTCACTGTCTTTGCGTTGAATACCATACCAAATATTATCTGCTAAAAAATTACGCTTAGAATAACGTATGTTGCTACTAATACCCAATGAGTCCCCAAAGTATAAAAAACCACTTCGTATACCTTTTTTATTAGATGATTCTGCTTCGTCCGCTAAGCGATCTTGCATCCAGTCTAAGCCACTATATATGAGTAATTTCGATTTCGGTTGATACAGCATCAATGCAGCCTGACTATTAGCATGACCATTATAATATTGTGCAAGATCTGAATCCTGATATCGTTTTTGGATATGAGATGTATTAGCAGAAACTTGCCAGCGATCTGATAATAATCGGTTATATTCTAATCCTGCACCATAGTTATGACTGTAACGACTATCACCTAGTATATTTTGCCCAATAAATGGAATTATGCCTAAGGATTGCTTAAGATCTTTATACTTGTAACCAGTATCGATACGTAAGGTTTGCTCACTAAATTCTGTATTATCCCAATAATGAATACCGTTTAATGTTGCATTAAAATATACATAATGATTGCTCATCATATTTTGTTCACGTGATGCATTCAGCGTATAACCGATACCTTCTGCCTTTTGTGGTAGTGATTCCTGATCACGTATGAAAGTTGCTTTTCCAATAGAAATCTCTTTTATACTCGATGATTGATTAACATTATCTGTTTTTTCAAAATTAAAATTTACGTTTGGTTGCCATCCTTGAGACTCTTCCATAGTACTCAATAGCTGATCTATTAATGCTTGGATCTGAGTAGGAAGAAAAGGTCTTACTGCTCTAAATTCATTTTTAGCTTCAGTATATTGTTTATTTTCAAATAACATCATGGCTAGATCAAAACGGGGATAATATAAATTTGGATTCTTTGTAATAATCTCTTGGTACATTTCTATGGCTTTCTTTTGCTTTCCTTGAAAACGATATAAAGCACCTAAGCCATACTCGTATAAAATGTGATCGTAATTATCAGTTTTTCTGTATTTATCTAGTAGTTTCTCAAGTTCTTTCCAGTCTTTATGAATAATGGCTTGATTAATATAATCTTCTAAACTTGAGTTTGGAGGTAGTGTAGAAAGCTTTAAATCTTTATCTACTGTTTTTTTAAGTAATAATTCAGGTTGAATAAATGAATCTTGCTCAAAAAATACTGTTTGAGCTGGTGGTAATTCTTGAGAAAATGCAGTGCTAGAAAATGTTACTGAAAGAATTACTAAATATTTGATATTCATCAAATGGCTACCAATAGAATGACAAAAACCGTCTGAAATTATATTTAATTTCAGACGGTCTATAGATAAGTGGGGACTAAAATAAGATTTTATTTAGTAATTTCACCACGTGTACCGCCAAAGCCAACGGTATCTTTACCATTAAAAATGACTTTACCAGCAATTTCTTCAGCTTTTTTGCCATAAAAGTCTAATGAATATGTACCAGTATTAGTTAATTGTTTAGCTGTTGAAGTGATTCCAGTTCCAGAAATAGAACCTTGTTCTAGGCTAATAGTATTACCTAAGCCAGTGATTGATCCTGAACCTAAGCGATCAGTAAAGTTAATATTATAATCTAAAGTACCTTCAGCCAATTTCGATGTTGTCGAAATAGATGGGATCATTCCGCTGTAATCAATAGTTGTCGTATCAATATAAGCACCATTAAATGCTTTACCTGTATAAGTAGCAGTACCTAAAGTTGGTATTGCATCAACAGTTGTTTTCAAACCTTGGATTTTAATATTAGATGTACGATCATCGCTTATTAATGCGCCAGTCTTATTGTTATAAGAAAGATCGCCAGAATAATTACCTAAAACAACAGAATAGGGCTGATTATAAACAACAGACTGTGTGCCAGATGCTTTAGTTAGATTATTGGTAGTAGCTTTCCCACCATTAAAATTAGCTGTAATCGTGTTAATTGGGTAGTAACTAGTAAGACCTTTTGCGTCATCAATTTCTTTTTGCTTTTCAGCAGCAGCCTTCTCAGCAGCAGCTTTCTCAGCGGCAGCCTTTTCAGCAGCAGCCTTTTCAGCAGCAGCCTTCTCAGCAGCAGCCTTTTCAGCGGCAGCCTTCTCAGCAGCAGCCTTTTCAGCGGCAGCCTTCTCAGCAGCAGCCTTTTCAGCAGCAGCCTTCTCAGCAGCAGCCTTCTCAGCAGCAGCCTTTTCA
>NZ_KB850154.1:3804-9623 GCF_000369685.1 Acinetobacter sp. CIP 102136 | reverse complement strand
TCAGCAGCAGCCTTCTCAGCGGCAGCCTTTTCAGCAGCAGCCTTTTCAGCAGCAGCCTTCTCAGCAGCAGCCTTTTCAGCAGCAGCCTTCTCAGCAGCAGTCTGTTCAGTAATTACTGGAGAAGTAGATGTTGTTGAATGACTTCCACCACTACTACAAGCAGCAGTACTTAGTGCCAAAATAATAGCAGCACTTAGCTTTGTTAAATTCATTGATTGCATAGATACCCTAAATTACATTATGGATTTAATGTGTAATTAATGTTTATTTGTATTACATTACGTTTCAACTTATTATAGTAAATATCTAACTAAAAAAATGAGTATTTTTTAAAAAAACTTTTTTTTATAAGTATTTAATTTTATATAATAAATTATCAATATTTTTGATATTAATGAATACATGATAAATCAGATTTAACACGAGTTTTTATACCGATGGTTAAATTTCACTAAGAACCAAAAAATTAATATATGTTATTAAAATTAAAAAATTGGAGCCTAAGCTCCCATTTTTATCGATGATTTTTTAAATCTTCTAACATTGCTTCACGCAGAATTTCATTCATTCGTGTTTGATAGCCTTTGCCTTGAGCTTTAAACCATGCAAGTACATCAGCATCTAAACGGATGGAAGTCTGTTGCTTCACTGGGCGATAGAATTGATTATGGCGTACAGCATTGCTCCAGTCTGTAATTTCAGGAATATCTGATAGATCTAGCTGATCATCAGGACCCGTCCCTTTAGCAAGCAAGCGTTCAATTTCAGCATCTTGCTTGTCGCTGAATTTTTCATTCAGTTCTTTACGTGAGTATCTAACCGTGCTCATATTTATCTCGCTCCGCCTTGGTGACTTGCCTTGCACTAATGATTCGTATGATTTCACAGTCATCTTCATCAAAGATGGTGTGAGCTACTAACAGCATTAGTACGCCTCTTACTTTTCCAATGGTTTGCCAACGTTCTTCACCATTGGTATGTCTGTCCTGGATTGAGATCCTCAGCGGATCTTCAAAAACAAGGCTTGCAGTTTCGAAAGAGACATCATGTTTTTTCTGATTCTTTCGATTCTTTGCCTCATCCCATTCGAAATACTGTTCCATAAAAAACATTCAAATTTGTATATACAATAATGTATCACAAAATTGTATCACTCAAGTTGAAAAGCGTAATTCTTAGTCAAATTTCTTGGCAAGAACTATCAAAACCGCTCATAAAAAAGCCGACTTGTTTCCAAGTCAGCTTTTCGACATCGTCGAGCATTATCACTATAACACAAGTATTTGATTTTTATGTTTTTAAAATATGAATTTCGTATAACGCCCATTATGTTAAATGGGTACTTTGAAAATATAGGATTGAACCTCTTGGTCGGTAACTGAATAAAGATTTAATACTTAGTACGACATAATTTGACGTTATATACTTATTTTTATAGGATCCAGCCGTGATATACCCATGATTTTATTGTAAATTACATAAGCCATTAATTCTTTAAGAAAATATAATGAAAAGATATGCTCATCTATTAGAACTTATTCCTGATTTACAGAAAATAAAGGAAGATAATAGTCTATCTATACAAGATGTCAGAGAAAAATACATCGAGGCTATGAATGATGAAATGGTTTTTGAATATATGGAAGTATTAAGTCAATACATTGATATTAATGAAGAAGTTATTTCTAATTTTGACAGAGAAACTATTTTAGCTTATTTAACATCGACTATTCGGAATGATCGTTTTTTTGATGGTGCTTTATCTTATAGCATTAGATCAGGGTTGATTCTTACTGCCTTGAAAAAACTATCTATGGTAGTAGATAAAGATATTTCTAATTAAAAATAAAATACATGCATATTCATAAAACTTTCCCATTTTTTACTCACATTAAGTCTGAATTTTTACCTACATATTTTTTAAAACTGGAGCAACCTATGAGTTTATTTACATTTCAACATAATAATAAGGAGATAAAGCAAATTTCAGAAACTTCCTTTGGCCAAGAAGGAATATTAGAAAGGCAAGATCTCCAACAAGCTTTAAAACAAAATATTGAAGTTCTTGTTCCAGGTGTTTTAATTGTTGCTGAAGAATATTCCGAATGGGATCAGTCTCGCAAACGTATTGATTTATTAGCCATAGATCAAAATGCAAATTTAATAATTATTGAATTAAAAAGAACAGATTCTGGTGATCATATGGAGCTTCAAGCCCTAAGATATGCATCAATGATATCTACCATGACGTTTGAACATCTTGTAAAAGTATTCACCACATATAAAACTTTAAATGGTTTTCCAGATTTTAAAGAAGAAGATGCGCAAGAGGAAATTGAGGAGTTTATTGGAAAAGATTTGCTAGAAATAGAAAGTACTTTTGGTGATGATGTCAAAATTATTTTGGTTTCTGCTGATTTCTCAAAAGAGTTAACAACATCCGTTATGTGGTTGAATGATAGAGATTTAGATATTACATGTATTCGTATCAAGCCATATAGGCACAAAGAAGAAATTCTACTGAATATTCAACAAATTATTCCACTTCCAGAAGCCAAAGACTATCAAGTCAAAGCACAGCAAAAGTCAGAAGAGCGAAGAAATTCTGATAAGAAATATTTAAGAGATTATTCTAAATACCTATTTAATGGTCAAGAATATAATAAAAGAAATTTAGTACTAGCTGTAGTAAAGCATCACGTTGAAGAAAAAAATATAAATAGCTTTTTAGCACTAAATAATGATTTTCCTAAAACGTTAAGAAGCGGACGTTTTTATAAGAAATTTGATGAGATTAAAAGTCAAAAGAGATATTTTTCTCAACCAACCGAAGTTTTTAATTTTCAAGATGGTTGTTACGCTATTTCAAATCAATGGGGATCTGGAAATATCGGTGAATTTATAGATCAAGCGCGAAGTCTTAATTATGAGATAGAAATTAAGGACAATAGTTAAGAGTTCCTAAAATTAACATAATACACGTTATACGAATTCCCAAGGCATGGCTTTTAGTCATGCTTTTTTTATCAAAAGACTATAGCTGAATGATAGCGAGCCAAATCGCATACAATATCTATTATTAGACTTAATGTAATAATTAAATGATAGTGGGCGAATTCAAACATGAGGTGCGACAGTTTGAAAAGTCTTATGATAATCAACAAGCTGAGCAAATTTCTCTAATGGTGTAAGCCAATCTAACGCTTTTCTAGGACGAGTATTCAGTGACATGGCAACTTGATTTAAATAATGCTGATCTGCCTGATTTAAATCAATCCCTTTAGGTAAATATTGCCTAATTAAACCATTCATATTTTCGCATGTGCCTTTTTGCCAGGGTGAATGTGGGTCACAGAAATATACATCTATGCCTAAATCTTCTTCAAGTATTTTATGTTCTGCCATCTCGCGTCCACGGTCATAGGTCAACGTTTTACGCAGTTCTGCAGGTAAATATTTCAGAGCTTCAGTTAAAGCCTTGCGCACTGATTCTGCCTTTGCATCAGGTAATGTTGCCAAGATACAGAGCCGTGTATTTCGTTCAATAAGTGTTGCTATCGAACTTTTATTGTCTTTACCTTTAATTAAATCAGCTTCCCAATGACCCGGTATTTTTCTTTCTTGAACTTCGGCTGGGCGCTCATGAATAGTTTTAATATCCTGTAATATAGAATCTTTTTTAGGTTCACCGTTAGCTTTTCGCTTTTTATTTTCATGACGCAGACAGGATAATAAGTCTTTTTTCAACTCACCCTTTGGTAATGCTCGTATCGTTGAATAAATCGTTGTATGGCTTACATTCATTGTTTGATCCAAATCAGGAAATGTCTTTAAACGCTTTGCTATTTGCTGAGGAGACCATAAACAACGGATCGCTTCAACAATAAATTTCCAGAGGATTGAATCGATTTTGAGTTTTCTGTGACCACGTCTACGTCTAGCGAAGGTGTTATCAGAAGCATATTGAGCTTGATAAACGTCATTGATGCTATTTCTTTTAAGCTCACGATAGATCGTACTAGGATGTCTTTTAATGAGTTCAGCAAATTTTCTGGCTGAAAAGCCTTCTTTTCTTGACTCAAGCATTAATGCAGTACGATCTTCAAAGTTAAGATGATGGTATGACAATTTTATATACTCCATAAACCCTTTAAATTAATTAGGTGGTTTATGTCGCACTTCAAGTTTTACTCTGCCGTGTTATCATTAATCTAATAGAATTAAGATTAAATGATAGAAATGAATACACGTATTTATCTACGAGCTTCAACTAAAGATCAAGATGCAGAAAGGGCTTTGCAGATTCTTCAGGATCTAAACCAAAACTTGAATTGTAAGCGTCCGCTGAACCCCATGCCTATTTTTTAATTTGAGTTGGATTTCCAGCGATGTGGTAGTAATTCTTCTATTTGGGTCGCTTTATGCGTCGGCAGCCTTTTCAGCACATCACTGAGATAGGCATACGGATCCAACCCATTCAGCTTTGCTGACTGGATTAAAGTCATGATATTTGCCGCTCGCTGTCCACTGCGCAGCGAACCTGCAAACAACCAGTTCTTACGGCCCAATGCCCAGGGACGCATAGAGTTCTCTGCCCAGTTATTGTCAATGGGTAGATTGCCATCATCCAGATAGCGGCTTAAGGCTGGCCAACGCTTCAGACTGTAATTGATGGCCTTGGCGGTTGGAGAACTCGATGGCACCGTCAGATAATGTTGGTTGAGCCATTCATACAGTTGTTGCATCACCGGTTGGCTGTGCTGTTGTCGGTATTCGCGGCGGTGTTCTGCTGTACTATCGGTCTTTTTCCTGAGTTCTGCTTCTATCGCATACAGTTTCTGAATCATCAGTAATGCCTGTTCAGCGATCTGACTTTTCCCAGTCACATGTAGCTCATGGAATTTACGACGTGCATGCGCCATGCAGCCCACCTCAATGACATCGCCTGATTTAAAGCGTGCTTTATAACCACTGTAATCATCACAGACCAGATGGCCCTGCCAGCCATTCAGGAACTCTTCTGCATGCTGACCTGAACGGCTATCCTGAAAGTCATAGATCACCGCTTGAACTGGATTGTACTGTGTAGTGGCATAGGCCCAGACATAACCTTTCTTCGGTTTTTTCTCATCATCACCCATCCGCATGATGGTGACCGGCGTTTCATCGGCATGGATCACCCGCTGTTGCAGCACCACCTCTTTTAAGGCATTGGCCAGAGGCTCCAGTTCTACACCGCAGCGACCTATCCAGTCAGATAAAGTAGATCTGGACAGATCAATGCCCGCCCGCTGATAGATCAGGCGCTGACGGTACAGCGGCAAATGATCGGCATACTTCGATACCAGCACATGGCTGAGCAGTTCAGGTGAAGCAATGCCTTTATCAATCACATAGGCGGGCATCGCTTGCTGAGTCAGGGTGTCACACTGATCACAGACCCATTTGCCACGCACATGCTGTTCCTTATAGAACTGTGCCGGTCTGAAATGCAGTTTTTCACTGATATCTTCGCCGATACGACGTAACTGGCAGCCACAACTGCATTGGGTTGATGCAGGTTCATGCTCAATACGGATGGTGTGTAGATGATCCGGCAGCAGTCGACGTTTAGGTTTGTTGACTGTGGCTTTCTCTGTCGCTGCATCGGTTTTATCTGCATTCAGCCGCTCCAGTTCCAAATCAACTGCTGCGATATCCTCTTCAACCGCTTCGTCCCACAGATGGATTTGTTTTGCGGTGAGATGTTCGTTTTTACTGCCAAATTTGTGCTGTTTAAATAGTGCGAGCTCATGCTCGTATTTTTGCGTGAGAATGGA
>NZ_KB850154.1:0-2189 GCF_000369685.1 Acinetobacter sp. CIP 102136 | reverse complement strand
TGTAGTCATAAATTTTAGTCCCCACTTGTTTTTAAGTGGGGACTAAATTAAGGCTTATAGGATGAATTCATAAGGTGTGTTCAGCGGACGCTTACGATTGATTTAATAAATTCAATAAATTGCGGCGAAAAATCTTTAAATAAAGGAATATCTTTATTTTCTAATAACACTTCTCCCATAAGCTTTAATCCTACGGCAAAAGATTTCATTGATTCTTCATCTATAATTTTTTTCTGCTGCAATTTTTCTAAAACTTTGAAAATATCATCGTGATTATAAGCAGTAAAAACAAGATCTTCAGTGTAAGTTGAAGGCTGTCCTTTTGGATCGACAAGATGCTTTACACTAATTTGATATTTATGTTGTTTCATCGGACTACCTCATTTTTAAGACAGCTAATATCAACAGCAGCTTGATCAATGCTCTTAGCAATTTGATGAATTGTTTCTTCAGTCAGTGCATTATTTTTTAATTTAAGTCGCAATGATGTTTTTAAGTTTGCCATTGCACGATAGATATCTAGATATTGATCATTATTTTGAATTTCACGTCGCGTCTCTAAGCGGCCAAGGATATGTTCTAAATGCTCTCTTTGACCATTTAAATGGTTAATACCAGTCACTGTAATCTTGTACTGCTTACGGTCACCATCAGGTTTTTCAATAGAAACAAATTGCATGTCTTCAAGATAAGATAAGGTTGGGTAAATTGTGCCTGTACTTGGGCTATATCCACCACCTACCAACTCACCAATGCTTTTAATAATTTCGTAACCGTATCTAGGCGCTTGTTCAATTAAAGAAAGCACTAGCAATTTCATATGGCCAGATTCAAATAAACGGCTTTTACGTGATGGCGTATCTGAATTTATCAGCAAAGAGTCAGTTGTTTCATTCATAAGTTGGTATATCTAAGATTTATTAAGATATATCTTAATAAATCTTAGATATATTTTCAATTCTTTTATTTATCCCCGCATTTAACATGATGGTTGTTATGCGAAATTCCTAGCATATTCATCTTTTGTCTTATATCTTTATTTTTACCAATAGGTAAAATATATTCATAACTTACATCGAAAAGTAGGTAATTAAGAAAAAAATTACAGCGTTTTATAAGCCTTATAGTAACGGGAGAGACTATAGGGCTTTTTATTTATCTTAATATTCATATATCTATAATGAAGCCATGATGCTCGGCGATATAAAAAACCGGCTTGAGAATAGATCGGTCTTTTATGATATTTGCTAAAATGCTCTTTTAAAATATAAAAAACTAAGCGTGTGTAGCACTGGGTCTAGGTGTTCTTTGGGCTTAGTTATTAGCGTTATTTAAATAAGTATAAGTCAATTTTTACCTAATGGATTTGCTTTTCAACTAGTTCCAATTTGTTTAATGCTTGCCCTTTTTTATGATCATTATTAATCTTTACAACTAGAGCTAAAATAAAAACCATCACTATAAAAACAAGGAAAATCAAATGCTTTTTCATCATTAATCCCTTCTTTTGATCTTTAAGAATGCCTTGTTCCTTTGTAAATAGATATGACATAAGGGAAGCACTGATACAAGCCTTTTTAAATGACTTTAGCAACTCGATAAACAGTTGCAACTCCACAATTCACTGCTTTGGCAATTTCTTCCTTAGTCATATTGCCAGCTGCTAGTAATTCTTTTATTCGTTTGTGCTTAGCCTCATTGGCTTTCTTACCTGTTGGCTTGTAACCCGAACGTGCTAGGCCCTGCTTAATACGTTCTATACGTTTCTCATTGTCTAGGCGAGCCATTGTTGCCAGGAGATCAATCAACATATTATTAATGAGTTCTAGGATTGAATGAGTAATGGTGTCACTGGTTTGAATCATTTGGTAGGTAGTAGGAAGATCTGCCACAATTAATCGAAGTCCTTTCTCCTGAATCCTGCGCTTCAGCTCTTGAAAATCTCGTTGGGTTAGGCGTGATAAGCGGTCAATACTTTCAACTAACAAGGTGTCACCTTGATTTGCTTCTGACAGCAGCTTATTCAATTCAGGTCGGTCTAACTTCGTACCACTATAGTTTTCCACGTACACAATGGTTTCACCCAAATTCAAGGTAAGCGTCCGCTGAACACACCTTATGAATTCATCCTATAAGCCTTAATTTAGTCCCCACTTAAAAACAAGTGGGGACTAAAATTTATGACTACA
>NZ_KB850153.1:0-14809 GCF_000369685.1 Acinetobacter sp. CIP 102136 | reverse complement strand
CACCACGCATTTGCCGTTTACTTCCTATATATTTCTGTATTTTACTTTATAAGAGTTATGCTTAAATGGCTACCTCTTTACCCAACAAGTGCGTTTATTGTTGTCGCGAAGCATCATCAATCTGCTGTTTATCGACCATTACAATTAATAATTCAGCCAATTAAGTACATTTTTAATTACCTAATTCAAAAAAACCAACCCTACTGAATAGCCACCGATTTTGTAGACACTCTTTAGAAAGGTGTCACAGGTAAACTTATTTAATCTCTCTCCTTGTATCAAATCAGATTGGATTGATAGTCCCGCACATTCATTTACGTAGGATCGTGTTATTGGAACCAAACACGAGGATTTGGTGAATGTGAGTGTCACCTGTTTGAATAAGTGGCTTAATGTCCTGGATTGGAAGCCATACAACTACCAGTAAAATTGCTGAAATGCGTTTGAATGTTGTTTCATAAGAACTTCTCTTTTCATGTGAGGCCTAAGTGTGGACCTTGAGGTGTTCTTTTTTGTTGTGTGATTTCAGATGGGTATGCCCATTTATCATCAAATACAGCCTGGACTAGACATCCTAGTATCTAGGCTTATTTAGAGAATGCGCATTATTATGTCTTTATGTAGAAAGCCTTATATATTTTCCTAGGATAAAAATCGTATTTAGTTGTATTTCTTAAATTTACTTGTTTACCTACTTGCATTTTTGCGTATACCCCCTCTGCATTTTTGCGTATACCCCCTATATTTCTTACCGTGTTTATTTACATCCCTACTCATAAAGTGTCTATTCTTCAAACTTGTTTCATAAGTTGAACACGTGCGCGCGTAATGGGTGTAATGCCCGTTTCGTTTCATCAAAATAAAATTTTAAATCAATGTCTTATAATTAAATGTCCGTTTCGTTTTGCGTTTCGTTCCGTTTTGCTCCCTTTTTTTAATACTAGGAATCTCAAGAAGTTTCTTCTACAGGGCTGTGGGCTTTATTTGATATAGCATCCCCCTCCGCATTTTTGCGTACCCCCTTATGATTCTTTTCCGCTTTAATATTTTTAGCTTTTTATAGGGAAGAACTACTTCTTAATTTTGTTCCTATTTTTTATATACGCGCGCGTAATGGGTCAAAATTGGATTTCAGGCCCTCCGTATAATATTGAATTTCAAAACTTTCAGAGTTTTAAGCCGTTTCGTTTTGCGTTTCGTTCTGTTTCGTTCTGTTTCGTTTCATTCACTGGATCTAACCTTTTAGATCGTGGTGGTCTTGTATGGCCGAAGGAGTTTCCTCTATTAAATTTTTCGGGCAAATCAATTTTTTGATCCAGCTTACATAGATAAGAAGCTCTACAAATCGCATCCTCCAATTCTGTTTTTAGGTCATGCCATTTCAACTCATTAAAATTACTAGTAGCCTTAATTGAGGTTTTACTATTTCTCATTTTTAAGAAGCCATAACGCATTGATCTTGCTTCTTTTAGAAACGTGAAGGTAGTCGGGTTAAACCATAATGATTCCAAGCCATTTATTCTAGATAAAGCCCTAGTAATCTGAATATTGATTTCATCAAAATGATAGCGGTTATGATCTGTATCAATTACAACCATGAGATGTAAATGCAAATAGGGAACAAAGACATCACTGCTTTTGAAGAGCAGTCTATTTTTCATTTCTACGCTATAGATGAGCTGTAAATCAGGTAATTTACGTTTGCGTTTACCTTCCTTATTACGTATCCGATTCCGTTCACGAAAAAATGAATAAAGCTTTTCCTTGAACCGTTGAACAAATCTATTTGTATCAAAGAGATCTTCGTCTTCAATCTCAAGAACATAATGCAACATTATGGGAGTCGCCATGTTTTGAGAACACCACTCTAAAATTCGGATGGTTTCAATGAGGTTACGACGATCCATTTCACGATTTAAAATTAAGTAACCACGGAAAAATTCCAAACCTTTCGGAATAGCATCACAGCGCATAAATTTTGGCGACCTAGTTTCAGAGTACAAAGGAGAGATGAGAGCAATTTAAAGCTACAGAAAATGTTACGCCAAATTAAAAGTTTTCTAAATTCTCTGGAACCTTATAATTTAAAGGGATACAGAGATGAAAGTAATAGAAAAGTATCTGTTAAATCGTTAAATCATGTTTTTGATTAGAATTACTATTTTTAGTGTAGAGAATTATCAAAAATCTAGTATGGAATTGGTTTTATTTAATTCCTTTCATTCTGAATACTGTCGAGGATATTTATTAGTGCTCATATTTCCTCACCATTTGCTCTAGAATCAATTTTTTTTGATTATCCTAGGGGGTATTCAACTAATTTTCTTAAAAGAGCTGTAAATCGATTAGAATCGTTTTCGGGTGATTTTAAGATTTTATCTTTCCCTGATTACAAACTTCCTACTTATTAAACTTTTCTTGCAGAGCATCCCGTATGGGTTCAAACGATTCAGCAGATGCTTCTAGGCCGAACATAGTGAATGAAAAAGATTTCCATCAATCAGAGAATAAACAAGTCTATAACTATTCCTTTACGTGTTAGATTTTTTCCTAAGTAAACTGATACATCTCATATCGAATAAATATTTTTCATAATTACCTTCTAGCGTAAAACAAAGATCCGACTAAGAAGGGCTGTTATCTGATAAGGCTATTGTCCCACCCCATTAAACCATCTTCCGACAGTTTTACGATCAACCTCAAGTTGCTTTGCAATTTGAGTATTATTTAAACCTTGGTCTTTTAAATAGATTGCTTTTTCACGCTTGCTTGCATATGCATGACCTTTAGCTTTACCTCCCTTAGCACCTCGCTTAGCTTGAATCTCGCTGAAATCGCCATAGCTAAAGCGCTGCCAAACCCACTTTGCAATGCTCTTAGCTGTAGCTTTAACTTCGCTATAAGCTAAAGGTTGCTCAAAACCGTTATTAATCGCTTCTATTTTTGCTATTACAGCTCTTTCCCACTCATAACTAGAGTCATGATGCATGTAGTCTCTAATTGCTTTATAGGCCCAATATCGGCCTTTCTCGAACATAGTTACATTGCGTCCTAAGCCTACAATTTCCTGCTTCTTAGGAATCTGTTTCGGTAACTCTATAAAATCTGCTAGATAGTCTAATGAATATGCTCGATCGGTCCAGAATGTCGTGCGCCATTGAGGATGTAATGGATTCTTGGTGATCATATGTGAATAGCTGTGATCTGCGCCCATTTTCAACGCATAAGCATAGTAAACTGCTTGAGCATACTTAATAGCTTTGATGCTTGCAAACTCGCTTGTACAGAGAGGAATTTCAAGCTTATAGCAGTGATGACTGTGGCCATTATCGGGGTTTTGAGTGGTCCAGAAAGGTTTTGGTAGGCCTGCGTCAAACCAAGATAAAGCAGCATCATCTTTGTCGTCATCAAAGATAAAGTAAACAGTCATCAGAGGAGGGTTTATTTGAATATATGGTTTTTTGACTGCAATAGATTTTGTCCGGATGAGCATATAACCTGGTTTCCCATCCATACAGTACGGCTTATGTGGCAGTCCATTAAATAAATCAAGCTGCTGTTGTAAAGCCATTTCATTTTTAAACTTCTTTAGCGCTGAGTGACTTTTTGTGTATTCCATGCGTTTACTACTTGAGTAAACCGCCCTTCCCTGTAAAATAGTCTACAGACACAAGACGGATTCATCTCCTTTTTGTTGTTTAAAGATATAAGCCTCGATTGATGACATTCCGCCAAGTTTGAACATCATCGGGGCTTTCTTATTGCAAGAATATAACCCATTTAATAAACAATTCAATCAATAAAAACATATAAAATAAGAAGAAATTAAATAACTTACATAAGTTATTTAAGTTATTTAACTGGTTCTTTTTTTAAGTTATTGATCTTGTTTGAAAACTCCATATAATAATTTATTAAATAAGTTACGTAAGTTAAATAAATTAATATGATTATTTTAGTTGGTGGTGAAAAGGGGGGGTCTGGTAAAAGTTGCTTGGCTCAGAATTTAGCTGTGTATTTACAGGCTAAAAATCGCGATATTTTATTACTTGATGCTGATCCCCAGGGAACCACAAGTGACTGGATTAAAGAGCGGGATGAAAATGAGAATGTTCAAAATATCCCGTCAGTGCAAGCAGCTGGAAATATCAGACAAATCTTGCTAGATCTCTCTAAACGTTATCAGGATATTATTATTGACGCTGGAGGACAGGATTCAGAGGCTTTACGTTCTGCTATGACAATAGCTACACACATGCTTCTACCATTCCGCCCAAAAAGAAGAGACCTAAAAACTCTCGTACACGTTGAGAAACTTATTCGCTTAGCAAAAGCAGTAAATCCTGAACTCTATACAAGAGCTGTTATTACACAATGTCCAACATTACCTAGCCAGGTTCAAAGAATTTTGGATGCAAAAGAAGCTTGTGAATCCTTTGACTTAGTTCCTCTTAATAATTTTACATGCAATAGAAATATCTATGATGATGCAGATGAAAATGGACTATCTGTCTTCGAAATGTCATCTGATGAGAAAGCCAAACAAGAAATTGAGCTCATTGCGAAAGAATTTCTAGGAGAGCTCTAATGTCATTAAAAGGCTTAAAAAAATCTGAATCTGATTCAAATCAAGATCAAATTGATAACTTCATTCAAGGAGCCTCTAAGCGAGTTAAAAAGATAGAGCCTAGTCAACAGAATTATAAGAGGTATACATTTTCTCTAACCGAAGATGTTAACCAAGAAATTGACCAACTCCTTGTTAGTTGTCGAGTGGCTAAAGCGAATCGTTCTATTATTCTAAAAGCCGCTATACATCAATTACAGAAACTTTCCTCAGAAGAACTACAGCAGGTAGTCCTACAAGAAGTTAAATAACTTATGTAAGTTATTTAACAATAAGAGACAGCCTAGACTAACTTGCTTAGGCTGTTTTTCTACTAGATAGGCACATCATATTCTGTACTTAACAATCTATTTTGTATTTTTGATATTAAAAAATCGCGGTAGCGACAGGGGATCTCTTAGAGCAAGATTTACCGTTAAGCCACCTGGTGAATAAGGTAAATTATTGGAGGAAAAGAAATAAAATTTTGTACGCCTACAATACACATCTTGCCATCCATAACTCTGCAATTTTACGCAATTTAGACCTGTTTTAGGGTAATTCAACAGCTGATTTAGGCAACTTTAGGAAATTTTAGGGAGCTCTTGGTAAGAACACCAAAAAAAGAGATTTTAGGAATGATTCAGGTTTAGCTGAGCTAATGAAAACCGTGGAACATTGTTCAAATAGTAAGGGTGGAACATGAAAAACTATAAAAAAGCCTACACTGGGGAATGTAGGCTTGTAATATCTCAGTATATCATTGAAACATAATGATAAAATTTATTGATTTCGTATAACGTGTATTATGTTAATTTTAAACAAACTTTAAAAGTCTATCTCAGAAAAAGGTTTGCGTTTTTGTTCTTGCATTTCTCTATTTCTAGTTTCAACTTCTAATAAATGTTGCTGTGTTAGTTCTTTTGAATAGCTAAGAAAACGATCTACCCATTTACCAAAACGAAACTGTTGTGTAGATCTATATTTTTTTATTACCCCAGATTCCTCTATTAGTCTCATAGATGCTTCATATAATACCGCTCCATCAGGCATTATAATTTGACCAATTATAAAATTATCTTTTTCATCTGGCATACGTAGTAATATTGGATGATAATGAATTTTACATGACTCCCATTCAGCCTCTCCAGCTTCATTTTTTTCTGTATCTCCTTTGTTTATTATATTCTTAAGGGATTCATAAATTTTAATTTCCTCAGCATTTTCTTGCACTTTTTTAATTTCAATATCTGTAGAAAATAAGGTTGGAGCATCTAAAA
The DNA here is from genome assembly GCF_000369685.1 of Acinetobacter sp. CIP 102136. GTDB lineage: Bacteria > Pseudomonadota > Gammaproteobacteria > Pseudomonadales > Moraxellaceae > Acinetobacter > Acinetobacter fasciculus. The sequence continues at coordinate 8,923 of NZ_KB850153.1, read as the reverse complement.
CTCTATTGTGATTAAACACACTATTGAATAAATTATTTCCAGATAAGAAAGACATTCTAAAATTTCCTTTAACTTAAGAATTAAGGTTCTCTTGTAAAAAATTACAAGCATCTATATTAATTTTGACGAATTTATTCCAAGTAATTTTTGTTGAAAAAAATAACTTGTATTGAAGATCAACCCGACAAATATCAGGTCGATCGTCATAAATTGAGCATTTATTATCACTAGATAAATACTTACAACTTCCATCACCTTTATCTAAATAAGCTGTTAATTCAGATCTAAATACCTGCTTGCAACAACAGCCACATTGAGTACAAGGAAAGGGTGTCTGCATTTAAAACTCAATTTTTTCTATATTTGGATCATTTAGTGCTTGAATTATCTTTTCAGCTTCTTTTAAAGGGGAAGACTTAACAATAGTAGTAATACTTTCCATTGCTACATTAACTAAATCCATATTTCCAGCTTCAATACCTTTATCTAAACGGTCAAACATTTCATCAATTGAATGGCGTCTTTCTTTAAAAGTTTCAGCTAAATAAGCTTTTAAAAACTCTGTTTGCTGTTCAATTTTTCCAACATTAACATCTCGCCAAGCATGTATTGCCTCACGTTTTGTTGTTTCAGCCTGCACAGTCATTCTATATTCATGATGCGCATCCGCAAGCATTCTAAATGCCTGAAAAGCCATGTCTGGTGATGGTTTTGGAATAACAGTGACATTTTTTAGCGTTTTAGTAGCTTTCATAAGCTCTTGCTTAGCCATGATATGAACCCTTTCTTAAATTGTTAAAAACCCTTGGCAGGTATGCTTAATATTTTTAATAGGGGATCCTTCATCATCTATGATTTTGCAATCCAACAAATCTTTTAGGATTTTAGTATTTGCAATCATTTGTTTGAACGCTTGTGGATTTGAATCATCATCAACTTTCATAGATTCAAATCTATGAACCAATTGATTTAAGGTATAAATAACTTCATCAGCATTTTTCTGAATACCATCTAAAACAGTTTCAATCATATTTATTTCTGAAACTGCTTTATCAACCTGAGCTGCATATTTCACAGCTTTTGTTAATGCTTCTTCAGCCTTACTGGCAAGCATAAAACCGCCAATAGCCAAAGCAGGACCAGCCACAATCCCACCAAGGGCTATCATTCCTCCAGCCATTCCAAAGCCACCACTTGCAATAGAACCACCGCCCAGCCAAGCTAGTGTTGCATTAGTCGCAGCTACTCCTGAAAGGCTTGAAATTGCGGTTCCTGTGGACGCTGAAGCTAATAACCCAACACTACTATATGCACCAAAACCAGCTAGTGCTCCTCCAGCTGTTCCAGACAGTAAGCCCGCTTCTAATTTTAAGGAGTTAAGAACCATGGCTTCCATTGCCTTAATTTCTTCAATAGAAATAGAGGATTCAAAATTTTCTAACTTACCACCCGCATTTTTAGACTTTTTTATCACATCAATAGTATGTTTAATTTGATGTGTGAATATACTTAGCTTAAGCCGACCTAGTTCTTCTAATTTGGTATTAGTTTCTTTCTTTTGATGTTCTAAATGTTCAAGGGCTTCATCATAAATAGACTGTGCATTTTCTCCAATTGCTTTAGCCTCTTTCATATTACCTACAGCCTTAGCACCTTTAAAAACACCTGTTGCTCCTAAAGCTGCAGCAGCTCCCCACAAAACGATTGGTAATGGCATATTTTTCTCTTATCAAGTATATATTTGTATTGAATATTATATGAATTTTTTGTTTTTAACATCCCATTAACGACTTAAAATGTCGCTTAAAACGCACTAAAAAATATTTAATTGTTCCAGTGAATTCCCCCCCATTTAACATAATGGTGCTTATACGAAGTACACTTGTATATTAATTGAAATATCAATAACTTGAAAATTACACCCTGATCACAAAATACACAAAAATTGGCTTTTGTAATAAGTTGGTGAGTTTTTAAGCAAATCTGTAACATTTTGCCAGTAAATTCGGTTAAAAAACGATCAATTTGGCAATCAGTGCCCATTTCATACGGATCCAGGTTGCGAAACTATCCCCAATTGCTGTGGATAAAATTTAGGCTATTTTGTACGCTCTGGCGTACATAAATCTCGGCCCTTTGCGGCTACCTGGGACAGTGGAATTTTCCTATGATGAACTCATCGGGAACAGGAAGTTCCATACAAGAATAACAAGAGATAAGCACAAGGACTGTAAGGTACGACAGGAGTTATACCGAGCGAACCAATACGAAAAACCCCGGCAGGATGCCGGGGTTTTTTATTTTCTAAATTTTTTAAATTAGAGTCGGGTGAGCATCAAGAATACGAATTAAAGTCGCTGCAGGACCAGTCGGATAGCGACGGCCTTGTTCCCAATTTTGGAGCGTTCTCGCGCTGATCTGCAAACGTGCAGCGAATTCTGCCTGGGTTAAGCCTGTTTTCTCACGTACTTCTTTAATATCTGGTAATTCAAGCTCAGTCACTCGGCTTGCTTTCATCTCATTGCGTTTGATAGCACCAGCTTCTTTAATCGAAGCAACTAGGTCATCAAATAAGTTGTTATCCATGAAATTGCTCCTTCACTAATTGACGCAGGATCAAGGTTTCTTTGTCTGTCAGATTATCTTTCACAGACTTTGGATAAGCCACCAGGAAAAAGATCTGATCATCTTCTGTGACCCAATAGTAGATCACACGGATACCGCCACTTTTTCCTCTATTACCTTGAGCACAGCGTACTTTACGAATGCCACCGCCATTCTTGATTAAGTCACCTTTATCAGGCTGCACCAAGAGATCTTGCTGGAGCTGACGATACTCTTCATCACTTACAAGCTCTTTGATTTGCTTGGTAAAAATACTGGTTTCAATGAATAGCATAGATTAAAGTACGTCAATGGCGTATAAGGATTTTAGCAGTTTTTACATAAAAAAACGAGAGCTTTGAGCTCTCGTTTCGCACAATCAATATCGTATTAGTTTTAACAATAGTATTTATAAAATTTTAAAAATTTTTCCACTTAAAGTACTTTGGAAAAACATTTCGAAACTAGGTCGAATATCTTCTCCATCAACAGTGATATGTTTTATATTCGAGTGAGATTGCGTATCGGCAAACTGATGATCTACTGTTGCTTGAATAGCGTGTTTAACCCCAAACTGGTCTTTTACGCTGAGATTCTGTTTAATCATATATATTCCCTTAATAAAATTATAGTGGTAGAAATCTACCCAAATTTTTAATGCTTGTTGATGTTGGCTCTAAGCAACTTTATGACTTAATTTAAATAGCTGATTTAAAGAAGTATAAAATGTACGGCCATCTAAATTTAAATCGACCTCCATCCCAGATGAGAGAAGAACTCTTTTACCCACTTCAATTGTTTTTAACCCCTGACGTGTACTTTGCATTTTATTAAGAGGAGTTAATGAAACAATAATTTCAGTACCATTTTTAGCTTTTGCAATTAAATAATTTATTTTTAACAACTTGAATCCTGTTTTTCTGAAAATTTTCCAATTTTGGAAATAACTTTAAAATTTAATTTTAAATTATAAAAAAAGCACTCATGAGTGCTTTTTATTACTGCTTATTACTGCTTAGATAGCAATAATATTTACAGCATTCGGTCCTTTTTGACCTTGGGCTACGCTGAATTCAACCATTTGGCCTTCCATTAAGGTTTTGAAACCTGAACTTGCGATTTCGCTAAAATGAGCAAAAACGTCTGGACCTGATTCTTGTTGAATGAAACCAAAACCTTTAGTTTCGTTGAACCACTTTACAGTACCTTTAACAACATTTGAGTTTGACATAATATATCCTACTAATTTTTAATAATTTTAAGTCATTTTATTGACTGGGTATAACTTTGAAAATAATGAAGAAGCGACTTAAAATCTGAAAAAACGAAGGATTATGACTAAAACTGCGATACTTAAAGAAGATTTACCGGAACAAGACTTTTTTCTAGTTAAGTCAACTATACACTAAAAATAATAAAAATCAAGTTTTCTCATATACATATTCATTAAATTTATAAAAAACAAAATTAATCAAAAAAAATAAAATAAAATCATATTTTTATTATAAATGTAACAATATAACGTTAAGATGTTGGTCTAGTAAGATTGATAAGTAATGAATGCGATTATATAGTTCTGTAATAACAATATTGATGTTTTTAATTTTGGGAATGATGATTTTTTCCCATACGCAAATCATATATAAACCGCCAAATTTTACCGCTTTCAATATGGCCGAATAGTCATATTTAATAAGAAAAACCGCCTGTTAGGCGGTTTTTTAACTTTTGAAGAAATAATAATTGTCTTTGTTTAACATAAAATTTCTTATACCAAATAAGCAAAGCTCATTATTCAATGAGCTTTGACAGTAGCAATTTCAAGAATGCTTAGGAGAGAGTTAAATTAAACTTAGTGATATAAAGCTGCTTTCGCTTCTTGGTCTGCATGATCTTGCAATAAAGCATGCACAGCCCAGATCGCAGCTGGGAGCCAGCCTAAAAGGGTAACTTGAAGAAACAAACATATCATTGCTGCAAAAGGTCGACCTATTATAAAGAAAGGCAACCAAGGAAAGAGCAACGCTATCAGAAATTTCATATTAATTTCCTCTTAAGAAGTTTCAAAAGCCTTAACAACTAATAAGAGGCAGAAGTAAACAACCTATAGGCGTATCCGTCTATTCAAGATTTACTTATTTCTGTAATTGACCGTGCACTTTGACTTTATTCATAAATTATCGTTATTTGGCATCACTAAATGCAAACTAAAAATTATACAGTCAAAATCAGTCCTGAGCTTTTTGTTCAGTTTCATCATTGGCCGGAAAAATACTTGGATTCGTGAGCCTGATGTTTTCCTGGCACTGATCGCATACCAACACTCCTGCAAAAAGCTGTACATTTTTTCTTGATAGACAAAGAGTATAGGCCTTCGGAAACATAATTGTATTTGTCGTAGTGGCAATATGAGTGTTCATCGCAATTCCTAGAATAACTGAAAATAGCTTATTAGAAGTGCATGCTAGTAGCTATATCTGAATAGCCACCGATTTTATAGACATCTTTTATTGAACATCATAAACGGCTCCAATCTAAAGAACATTTAACATAAAAACTCTTATACGAAGTAGATTTGTAAGCCCAAAGTAGAAATGTCCGGTTTCTCCAAAGTAAAAATGTCCGCTTTTAGAATATGCACTTTTGCAATTTCCTTAGCGGACGGTTTGATATGTTGGTGTCTATGTCGGATAAAGAACTTAAACGATTGTCGGTCTTGCAGGAAATCTGTGATCAACGCATAACCCAGTCCCAAGCTGCTCAGCTACTTCATATTTCAGATCGTCAGATCAGGCGTTTATTGCAAAAATACAAAGCTCAAGGCCCAGCTGCATTAGCCCATGCCGGTCGTGGTCAAATCAGCAATTCCAGGCTTTCTGAAGAGCTCAGACTCAAGTGCCTCAATATTGTTTCTGATCAACTGCATGGTTTCGGACCCACTTTAGCGCATGAAAAGCTCACCACGGTTCATGGTTTTGATATTTCAGTGGAAACACTGCGTTCCTGGATGATTGCAGCCGATTTATGGATTCCTCGCGCCAAGCGTCTGAAACGCCCGTATCAGCCTCGTTATAACCGGGACTGTTATGGTGAACTGATCCAAATCGATGGCTCACACCATGACTGGTTTGAAGGTCGAGCCCCTAAATGCTGTCTACTGGTATTTATCGATGATGCCACAGGCAAATTACAGCATTTACGCTTCTGTGAGTCGGAATCAACCTTTGACTATATGATTTCAACACGTTTGTATGTTGAGCAGCATGGTAAGCCTTTAGCCTTCTACAGCGATAAACATTCAGTCTTCAGGGTGAATCAAAGCAGTAAGAAAGACACCAAGATTACCCAGTTTGGGCGCGTACTCAGCACCCTGAATATCGATATTATCTTCGCTAATTCACCACAGGCCAAAGGCCGTGTAGAACGAGCCAATAGAACGCTTCAGGACCGTCTGATCAAAGAAATGCGTCTGGAAGGCATCAGTTCGATTGCCGAAGCCAATGCCTGGCTACCCTACTTCATTGAGCAGTTCAATCAGAAGTTTGCCAAGATGGCCTTTAATCCCAAGGATCTACACCGGACTGTCACTGAAACAGCCGAAGAATTAGATGATATTTTTACCTGGCGTGAATCCCGCAGAGTCACGAATAGCCTGACGATCACTTATGATAAATGCGTGTATCTCCTGGAAAACACGGAAGAAAACCAAAGATTGATTGGCAAGTATCTTGAGTTTCTGGAATACCCGGATAGTACAGTCGCGATTGAATATCAGGGAAGAAAAATCAATTACAGCATCTTCGATAAATTAAGTCAGCTCAACCAGCGAGAGATTGTTGAAAATAAACGTTTGGGTTCTGTATTAGCCCATATTCAACAGCAGCATGAAGAACTAGAACAACAAAATAAACGCAATCGTTCTCAAAAGATGCCAAGCAGACGTGCACAGAAAACAGTAATCAAAGAACGAAATCTGAATCCTGTGCTTGACTTGGAAATGTCTGTATAGGACATTTCTATTTGGTTTTAAGGTAGGACATTTCTACTTAGGAATAACAAGATTTGTTAGAACCCATTCAAACTCGTTTTCTACTTTCATATTCTTCGATAGACTCTTTTAATTTTAAAATAGGAAGAAATTTATCTTCTTTAAAACCTATTTTTTTCATAAATGCTTTACAGTCAAGATTAGGTTCTTCGATATGCAGAGAAACATAATTATATCTTTCACCAATTTCGCATAATGTTTTTAATAATGCAGTTCCATAGCCACTTTTTCTTTTCTTAAAACTAATTCTTGCAACGACAATCTGTTTTTCTGATTGGTCACCAATGTGATACTTCCCAAATCTTAGATAGATATCATCCTCAATACCTAATCCACTTGAATATGAGCAAATTTTTAGACTTGTAGTTCCATCTTCTTGAGGAAAGCTAGATATATAAGCCCATTCTTCAGAACGTTTAAGAATACTTTCCCCAAAATTTTGAATAGTATTTAAAATTTCTGATTGCTCATCTTTTTGAATTTTAGGAAATTCATTTTCTTCAAGAACATCTAACATTTTAAGTCTATAATATATTGAATTTAAAATATTATTGATTTAAATAGAATAAAAAATCAACAAAATTGATGGTTATTCCTAATATAGAAAAAAAAGTGCCCCCCCTTTTTTAGCCTGCTTTTTCAGATTCCAACGCTCATATTTCTCGATGAAATCAATCATTTCTTTAAATTGATACAACTTGTTAAGGACAGTATTTTTTATAAAATACTTTTTAACTCGCACTTCTTCTTCTGTTTATACACTTCGGACTGGACTGCTCCCAATATGCTAGACATGAAACAGCATCCTCTAAAGATGCATCACTGTATCAAAGCATTTTCTTAATAATTTTCAAGTATTTTTGGCTACTCGGTAAACAGTTGCGACCCCACAATCCACTGCTTTGGCAATCTCATCCTTAGTCATATTGCCAGCCGCTAGCAGTTCTTTTATCCGTTTATGCTTAGCTTCATTGGCTTTCTTACCTGTTGCCTTGTAACCCGAACGCTCTAGGCCTTGCTTAATACGTTCTATACGTTTCTCATTATCCAGCCGAGCCATAGTTGCCAGGAGATCAATCAGCATATTATTGATGAGGTCCAGGATTGAAGTAGTAATGCTGTCACTAGTTTGAATCATTTGGTAGGTAGTCGGAAGATCTGCCACTATTAAGCGAAGTCCCTTTTCTTGGATCCTGCGCTTGAGTTCTTGAAAATCCCGTTGGGTTAGGCGTGATAGACGGTCCACACTTTCAACCAGGAAGGTATCACCTTGGTTTGCTTCTGACAGTAATTTGTTCAATTCAGGCCGATCTAGCTTCGTACCACTATAGTTTTCCACGTACACAATGATTTCACCTAAATTCAAATCTTGGTTTAGATCCTGCAGAATCTGCAAGGCTCTTTGTGCGTCTTGATCTTTGGTCGATGCTCTAAGGTAAATACGTGTATTCATATCTATCATTTATACTTAATTTTATTAGTTCAATGATAATACTATCCTTTGATTATCAAAGTAAGTCTAATGATAGATATTGAATGCTGTTTGGCTTTTTATCATTCAGGTATAGTCAATTGATAGTACAAAACTTAATTGGGAGGGAGTTTATGAAAAAAGTTATTGTAGGATTAACCAGTCTTATAACTTTTACGGCTTGTTCACCCCACCCAAAACCTTTGATGATTGCATCTTGAAGCATATGCCCGGTACTCAGGAGAGAGCCGCAGTGACTACAATATATGATGCCTGTCTTAATAAGTTTCCTGAACGACAATAGTTGAAAATATATAAAGAAAGGACCCATCTGAGCTAGCAGATGGATCCTTTCTTTATCTTAGAATAAAATCTGCAATCTGAAGAAGATTAGCAATTAAGCCAATCAACTCCAGAGCGTAGAATATAACTACATTCATACATTGCCCTCTTGAGTTGGGGCATTGATATCATGTCCATGATGATGTTTAATGAATATTGATTAACTTTAATTAGTCAATTTGGATTCTCTTCATAGCATATACCAATGCATTGTTGATAATACCTACCCATCTTCCTCCACCGTCCAAAGTTGAGAAGATGGGTAGAGCCTTCAATTTCAGAAATTAGCCCAAAAGATATTACTTGCGAATGTTTTGGTTTCCGGATCTTTACCCAAAGTACCCACTAAAATAACTTTATTTACACCACGCATTTGCCGTTTACTTCCTATATATTTCTGTATTTTACTTTATAAGAGTTATGCTTAAATGGCTACCTCTTTACCCAACAAGTGCGTT
>NZ_KB850152.1:0-6689 GCF_000369685.1 Acinetobacter sp. CIP 102136 | reverse complement strand
TATCTATACGTTTATGCAGTCTTATCTATACGTTTATGCAGTATTGCTATACATATTTAATCAATGTAATATAATTACAACTAAAAACAATGTATGTATAAAAAATGGCAAATGATTTAGTCGTTAAAAATAATGCTTTGATTGATGCAAGTTATACATTAAGTCTTATAGAGCAACGCTTAATAGGGTTGGCTTTGGTTAAAGCCAATAATCAGCACCAAGAAATAACAAGTGATACTGTGTTGACAATACATGCAGGGGAGTATGCGGAACAATTTAAGGTAGATAGCTCAGTTGCTTACCGAGCATTAAAGGAAGCATCAGAACGCTTATTCTTACGCTATTTTTCTTATACGTTATATGGCTTAGAGTTTGGTAAAGAATACACGCTTAAACCGCCAAAAAAACTAAGAGATTGTGATATACCCACAACAATGAAATCGAGATGGGTACAAAAAATTGGTTATACCGAATCAGAAGGCTTATTACATTTTCAACTTACCAGCGATGTTGTTTTATTAGTTGCCAATTCAAAAGAATATTTTACAAGTTACTACCTTTCTCAGACTACAGAATTTACTAGTACCTACGCCACTCGGTTGTTTGAGTTATTAATGAAGTGGAAAAATGTAGGACATATTCCGCTTATTCCAATAGAGCAGTTACGAGGACAGTTAGGTGTAGAACCCAAGCAATATAAAATAATTTCTAACTTTAAGTTACGAGTATTAGATGTTGCTGTGGAACAAGTGAATCAACATTCAGACTATACGATTAAATATAAACAACATAAGCAAGGGCGGACGATTATTGGTTTTTCATTCACATTGAAGCCTAAAGTAGATAAAACCTCAAAAAAAATAATATCCAAGCAAAATCGCAATAGCCCCGATTTTTTCATAAAATTGAGCGACCCACAACGTCATTTATTTGCAAATAAAATGTCAGAAATGCCTGAAATGGGGAAATATTCACAAGGTACAGAAAGCTACCAACAATTTGCTATTCGTATCGCTGATATGCTTTTAGAGCCTGAAAAATTCAGAGAGCTTTATCCAATATTAGAAAAATCAGGATTTCAGCCATGATTAAATTAAATAACCTATCAACCGATCTAAAACATGTGACCGTTGAATACCTCGACATCGTAAATTATGAAATTGCGAGAGAAAATATATGCGGTTATATCTTCCTATTATCCCGAATATCCAAAGATGCCGAACCAACCGAAAAAATACAGATGGAAAGCAAAATACAGAACTTAATTTACTATCGGGATAATTTACAAATCGAGGACAAGGACAATATTCAAAAGGTTTTAAATACGCTCATTCCAGAGTATCAAGCCGAACAAAAAAACCAAATAGCTAAGAAAAATTAGGCTTCAATATCGGGCAAATCAAAAAGCTGTCGATCTCTATTTTCTGTTAAATATTCGTTGAGTTCAGCCAATATTTTTTCTTTATTGGCTTCATTCTGCATTTTTTTAATCAAATAAGAACCGAGCAGAATTTTACGCCGAGTATCATCTTTTCGTTGCTGTTCCTTTTGCTTGGTACGTTCTCTTGCTTCGATAGCTTGTTTCTGTGCTTTTAACTGTTTCAGCTTCTCTAACTGGGCTTCAATTTTCTTTTCAATATTTTCAGCAGATTTAGTCATAACGGTTAATTTCGGAATATAGAAAACCACTCAAGCATAAGACCCTATGAATTGAAATTCAAGCGGGTAATATGCTATCGTTTTTTTCATGAAATGCGCACTTACGACTTGGATTTCATCCAAGTCTCCATTAGCGTAAGGGGATTCCCCTTAACCCCAAAAGCAAAAGCACCCCAAGGTGACTGCATGGCAATTTATCATTGTTCCACTAAAACGGTTAACCGAAGTTCGGGACGAACTGCGGTTGCATCATCTGCATATCGTGCAGGGGAAAAATTAGAAGATGAACGCACAGGACTGACCCATGACTTTACGAGAAAAGATGGTGTCGCCCATTCTGAAATTCTGTCTAATTTAGATATTGAAATTGACCGTGCTGAGCTTTGGAACTTGGCAGAAAAAACCGAAAACCGCAAAGATGCCCGAACCGCTAGAGAATGGGTCATTGCCCTACCTGATGAATTAGACGCTGATCAACGTAAGGACTTGGCAAAAGAATTTGCCAGGTCCTTAGTTGATCGCTATGACGTGATCGCAGATTTAGCCATCCATGAACCCAGCAAAGGCGGTAATGATAAAAACCACCACGCCCATATCATGCTCACCACCCGAAAGGCAGAACTGGACACAGATAATAAACTCACCCTGACCACCAAAACCGATATTGAACTCAGCAACGCCAAACGAAAAAGCCTTGGTATGGGTACAACCCAAGAAGATATTAAGCAAATTCGAGAAACATGGGCAGACTTAGCCAACAAGGCATTGGAACGTGCAGGCTACCGAGAAAAAATAGACCACCGCAGCTATGCCGATCAAAATAATGGACTACAAGCAACCATCCACGAAGGCAGCAAAGTCACCCAATTACGCAGACAAGGCATAGACACTGAAATCAGCCGTTTCAATGACAATGTGAAACAGCAGAACACCCAACAACTTGAGCAACAGAAACAGCAGAAAGAGAGCGTTTTACAGCGTGGTTTAAACCGTGTCGATCAAGGTTTTGAGCAATGGCAGAAAAACCAAGAAAACAAACGCCTAGAACTGGAACGCCAAGCGGAAATGAAGCGACAACAAGAACTAGACAAACAACGAGCCGAGCAAGCAAATCGTAAGGCATCACGAAATTTAGATAATGATGGATGGTCACGATGAGTAACCAAAATGATTTAGACGACCAACTCTATATTTTATTGGCATCTATGAAGGAATACAGAGAAGCCATAGCAGATGATAACAAGCGATTAGAGACGTTCTACAATGAAGTAGCTAGCGGAGTACTCAATAAGGCTGAAAAGTCGCTAGAAATCGCAAATAAGAAGCATACAGGCGCATTGAATAACAGTATTCAGGCATTAAACGAAGCCACAAACAGACTGAACTCAAAATTTATCATCATTTTTGCTAGTGCATTTGTCGCCTTAGTGATGGTATTCATTTTGGCAATATTCTTATACGTGCCAAGCAAAGATGAAATTGATGAACGTAGAGCTGATATGGCTGTACTTAAAAAATATCCGCTACAAATTCGAGAAAGTGATGGCGAAACGCTAGTCAGAATTATGACTAAGAAATGCTATTCATTTGAGCCAAATAACGTCAAAAATAAAACTTATGATTGGTGTCGCATTGACCCTAAAAAATACTAGATGATCGGTACTTTGCTTGGTTTTTCTCATTACTGATCAGATTACAGCAAGCGCAAAGTTGCCCGACTTTGAAACATGGCTAAAGCCATATTTCAAAGCATCGAGCCAAGATAGATGAAATGCCTAAGCACATAAATTTTTCACTATTTATTTCTGCGCTTTCCAAACAATTCCGAGTGGCTACCAATTCGTACCAATTGCAAATAATCTTCTTGCTTGGCATAGATCAATACTAAATCAGGTTTAATGTGGCAGTCCCTAAAGCCTTCCCACTCACCAGTAAGACCATGATCACAATATTTTTCAGGCAAAACTATATCGCTACAAAGGCAATGTAGAACTTCTGCCCATGCAGGTGTAATTAGCTCTAAAAATTGCTTTTTAATATCTCTCTTAAATTGGCTTTCAGCTAATATCTTACGCATTGGCTAATTCTTGCATCGCTTTCATAAATTCTTCAGGTGTTTCATAAGCATCTGAAAAATCAGTTCTATTTTTTGCTTCAGTCAATGCTTTTCTTGTGACACTATTCGGCACATTCTCTGTCTCTGCATAATCAAAAGACAAGGGAATTTTATTGGTCTCAGCAACTTGTGTTAAAAACAATTTAAAGGCTTGTGATGCGCTCAGTCCATAACGCTCAAACACTGGAAATGCCCGATCACGCAAATCTTGCTCAAGTCGCAGATTAAAATTTGTTGTCGCCATATCATCACCTATGTTTTACAAAACATGTACTATCGTAAACCTAATGTACGCTAATAGTCTAAAAAATCACTCAAATTATTGTAAGAATTAGTTCCAATATCTGAATTTTGTATAACAGCCATTATGTTAAATGGGAGGGTATTTCATTGAGAATTCACAAAAATTTACCACTTATTAAACCTAAGAGTATGATTATTAATTATAAATAATTTACTTTTTCATAAAAATTAAATATTTTTTGGGCAGTATTACAATATTAAGTTATATAGTAAGGTTTCCTATGCTGAATCAAAATTTAAGAAAAGAATATCCAAACGAAAATCATCAATTTAATTTAAATCAAGAAGTTGATGTTTCAAAATTACAAGAAGACTTTCAACAGAATGGTTATATAAAATATAAGGCTTCAGAAGTTGACATTAACTCAAAATTAACTATTTTCAATGAATTTAGAGAGTTAGAAAAAGATCCCTTTTCACCATCAAACACTCAACGCTTTAGAAGGTATGGAAATGCTCTAATTCTTCCATGGGAAAAGCAAAAAAATCCAATTTGGTTACCGACTACAATAACTGATGATGGAAGAGAACTATCTGGATATGATCAAGGTAATAATAATCCAGAGCATGGCTCTATCAGATATTTTAATGCTTTAAGTGACGATGTTAAAAGCTCTAAATATTTGAATTCAATAATTATTGAAGACTATAACTTAACATTTGGGTTAAATGACTATTATTTACCAATTTATGTTGGAATACACTTTGTTAAATTAACTTCAACTTGTGACCAAAGTTTAGGCATTAGTTCTCCTGATTGTTTCCATCAAGATGGAGAACCTTTTACCTTTGCTCATCTTCTTTATAGAAGCAATAATATTGTAGGCGGTGAAAATTATATAGCCCATCCAAATGAAAGAAATAAGCGTCTAGATGATGTAAACAATGAAAATATTTACAGTCAATTCACATTAAAAAATATTTCTGATAGTTTTGCTGTTCACGATTCTTCGGTATGTCATTATGTATCACCAATTAAAAAAATTAATAATGATCAAGTAGATTTACTTGGTGAGCGTTGGATGATTTTAATTGACTACTCTTTAACGAAACAAAAAATATGATAAATAACCTTATATTTTCTTTATTGCCTATTCTCTTATCTTTAATACTTGGATGGGGAATTGGGCGAGTAATAAATTCAAATACTAGAGATAATTTAGTAAGTTATATAACATTCTTAGTCTGGTTACTTCTAATTTCAATAGGTTTCCAATTTGGTAGTATTCTTTTTGATAAAGAACTAGGAACTACAGTAATTGTCGGATCATTTATTTATTCAACAATTATTACTTTTATTACTTTTATTTTACTTTTTAAAAAAGTAAAAAATACAAGTAAAAATAAGAAATCTATATCTGAAATTTTTAAACCTATCAAAGAGTGTGTGATTGCTATATCAATGGTTATTATTGGTATGGTTTTGTATCTTGTATTGCCGAGTAATTGGGAGAGTGAGGCTGTAAGTAGTATTCTTCTTTATATCTTGATATTTTTGGTAGGTGTGGATTTATCAACAATTAAAATTCAAGCTTTGACCATTAATCATTTTCAAGTACCACTAATTACAATTTTTTCACTATTCATTGCTGCATATTTAACAACATTCATTATAGATAAATCATTTTTTGAACTTTTAGTTTTAGGAAGCGGATTTGGCTGGTTTTCTCTTTCAGGTCCACTCATAGGAAAAACATTAGGTGCTGAATATGGAACTTTTGCCTTATTAACTGATTTAATTAGAGAGTTTTATGCAATAGGTTTGCTATATCTTCTTGGACGAAATTATCCTAATCCTATAATTGGTATTTGTGGAGCTACAGCAATGGATTCTACACTTCCATTTATAAAAAATAATTGTTCGCAATTGGACGTGCAAATAGCAATTTTTAGCGGTTTTATTTTGACAATACTAGCACCCTTTTTTATTATATTTTTTAGTGTTTTTATTTAAAATATTATTTTAGGCAGTGATTTACTTAACTTGATTATTAAATTTTTCTAAAATCAACATAATACACGTTATACGAAATGTGTTATATTTCTTGTGAAATTTCAACGCTATAGTTTCAATTTTATAGCCCGAGCATCCCAGTTCGGGCTTTTTTATGCTTTTTCACGTTCCACGGCTAATCTTTGATCAATATTCCACGTTTTTAATTAGTTCAGCTAAATAAAATTATTTGCTCCCAACTGTAATAACCAAGCGAGTGCCTACGAGCGATTGAGCAACATAAAAATTTCGCCCCGTCTTTTTCCTGATTACAAAGCCTCCTTTTGCAGCCAAACGAGATTAACCGAGCAAAGCGACTGTATAGCTTTTGCTTGATGATCGAGCGTGAGCGAGTAAAAAATCTCTATGAGCGAAGCGAATCCATTTTTGCTTTTAGATTTCACAAACAGAATTAACCAAAAACTGCCCCTCGAAGCGAGGAACGAGCTTCAATAGAGTACGAGCTTTAGCGAGTATCTAGGGCAGTTTTAAGCACTTCCCCTCTTTTTAATAATTTTATAATTTTATAATTTTAGACCTCTTATTTTAATTAAATATCAATAGTTTGTGCGCCTATATCTATACGTTTATGCAGTCTTATCTATACGTTTATGCAGT
>NZ_KB850151.1:0-6851 GCF_000369685.1 Acinetobacter sp. CIP 102136 | reverse complement strand
CGGCTCTTACTGGAATGATTAAAATATCTAATCAAAACCGTGGAACATTATTTAAATATTGAGCGTGGAACGTGATAGATCATTAAAAAAGCCCAGGCACAGATGCTTGGGCTTTTTACTATGCAATAAGATTATGATTTATATGAAAGAAAATATAGCATTTCGTATAACGTGTATTATGTTAATTTTAAGAAAACTTCAGAACTGATCTACTTACTGATAATAAATACTCTGCCTAATCGTTTTAGTATTTTTTCGACAGTGGGTTCTAAGACTTCTGGAGTTAAATTTAGTTTAATTTCTACAGGATAAGAGGTTAATAACTCTTTGATAGGAGGCCTTTGTTCATCAGGCAGACACTCAATTAGAATCATTAGAACTTTAGGCTCGAAGCATCTTTTTGATGTCGCTTTGAGAGTTAGGCTAGGCATGGATCACCTAAGTTATAATATTTTATATAAGTGCCACTGTATCAGATATTTAAATAAAGAAAGAATGGTTCTTTCTATCAAAAAAAGAATTGGATTATAAATATATGATCGTATTTTATTCTCCATTTAACATAATGGCTGTTATACGAATTGAACTTTTCGTCATCTAGGAATATAGTGTGATTAACAATGTTAATCATAGGGGCTTAACATGGCTTCAAATGCACTAGTAACTACTCGCATCAATGAAAACATTAAGCATGAAGCAACGGAAGTTCTAGCAACAATGGGCTTAACCGTCTCAGATGCAGTCCGTTTGTTATTGACCAAAGTAGCTAAAGAAAAGGCTTTGCCTTTTGAAATTTGGCAACCTAATGCTGAAACCATTGCAGCAATGGAAGAAGATCTAAGCAAAGCAAAGAGCTTCACTTCTGTAAAAGACTTGATGGCTGATCTAAATGCGGACGATTAAGTACACATCAGCATTCAAGAAAGACTATAAACGTGAGAAAAAAGGCCAGCATCGAAATACAGTAGATACTGAACTACAAACTGTTTTAGAGTTATTACAAGCTGATGAACCTTTGCCTGAAAAGTATCGTGACCATGCTTTGGTCAGTAATTGGGTAGGTTATCGTGATTGCCACATCAAACCAGATCTTGTTTTAATCTATAAGAAAACAGAAGAAGGTGAACTGCTAATTTTGAAATTAGTTCGATTAGGCAGTCATAGTGAATTGGTAATTTGAGTGACCAAATATCAATAACAAAATTTTAAAATAATCTTCAAAAATGGGAGCTTAAGGCACCCATTTTTGACTTCGGATAACGTGTATTATATTAATTTTAGAATCTCTTATACGGACAATAACGATGACGAGAATATTTATACTGATGTTCGTCGTTGGACTTTTGAGCGCTTGTCATAGGCCTTCATCAGCCGATCAATCCAAGATGCAAGAATTACAAGTAATATCTTCTGGTGAACAGACCTTAGCAAAATTTTCTTGGCAATTGATCGAGGCAACAAATGCTAATAGTGAACGTATAGATTCATTATTTTTGGCTTCAAAACCTGACCAGTCCATCACGCTAAAATTTGCAGATAAGATGCTGTATATTGGTAATTTATTTTGTAATATAAATTCGATTGGTATTCATTTTAAAGGCAATCGTTTATATGCTGAACAGCCAATTGTTGCCACAATGATGGGCTGTCCTGATGATATCAACTTACGTGAAAGTACGATGATAGATATTCTGGTGAATTCTCCCACATTGTATCTTCAATCTCGTAAGGGGCAGGTACAACTGCTTATAGAAACACAAAAAAAAGAGAAGTTGATTTTTAAAGGTGTTCAAGTCAACAAGTAGCCTGAATTCTTGCAGTACACTGATGAAAATCATAAATATTTTTTATAAAGTGAGATTTCACAAAAAATGAGATTTTTTTCTTTACTAATCTTACTTATATTTTCCACGTCTATACTGGCTTCTCCTGCTTTTGCCCCTCAAGAATTAGAAGTATATAAGGGGCTCCAAAAAGCTAATATGTCACGTTTAAGAGTAAACCTGACTGTTTCTGGTAATGACCATAAAGGGAAAATTAATGTATCTAATTTCACTTTATGCTCAGCCGCTTCCTGCTGGAAAATTAAGGTTAATAGATATGTACCTGTTGTAAATAGTAGTACCACCAGAGGGTATTTGATAGCTGACGTATTAATTCCAATGAATGAACAGCTCAGAGAAGTGTTTTTTGAGCCAACGACAGGTAATCAATCAATCAGAGGCAGATTAAAGTTCGGGAAAAAATTGAATATTGAACCTGAATATCTAGGACATAATCTATACATCGTTCTAGATAAGCGTATTAAGAACGATAAGATTGTTTACTATTATCCAATTTCTAGTACCGCATTACCTTATAATCCTGAGATTAAATATTATTTAATTGATCCAAAATTTAATCAGTTAATTCAATTGAATAGTAAGAGTGAAATTCTATTTCCAGCAAAGTTCTTACCTAAACCACAATTATTTTTTATTGCAGAAAATGATGTAGGTAAAAGATTTCCAATGCTAGAGATATATCCTTATGTCCAAGGAAAAGGTAATGTGAAAATTAAATTAGCTGAAATAAAAAAAAGAAATGTGAATTTATCCTCAGATCAGCTAACTTCAATACAATACTCTGAAATTACGTCTGCTAAAACTCGTGTAATTAGCGGATCAAATACTCCCAGTAGAGTAGTGTCAGAAAGACACTTATTATGGCTGCAACTACTAAAATCTTTACGTTTATACGAGTTATAAACTTAGCTCGATGCTTTGAAATATGGCTTTAGCCATGTTTCAAAGTCGAGCCACTTTGCGCGTACTGGTATAAATTGAATAATGAAAGAAACCAAGCAAAGTACTGTCCCATCTCAAAATTTGGTTGACTATGAAAATATATAATTTAGCTCAAAGTTTTTTCATCATTTCTGTACTGACTGGTTGCATGGCAAAACCTACCTTAGTTTCTAATGCCATAGAACCTGTAAAACCTGTAAAACCTGTAAAACCTGTAATTTTTATTAAGCAAAGTCCTGAAACAAAGACTTATATGCTCTCACTGACAGGTGGCAAATTACATTTAGATCCACATGGTTGTATTCGTCTAAACAGTGATACCAGCCCTTTTATTATCTGGGCTAATAGCAGCGAGTTAGAATATACAAGTGACGGTAGGATTAGTATTACCAACAAATTTAATAATCATAAAGTTTTTGTAGGTGATGAAATTAGACTTGGTGGAGGTCAGTACCCAACGAAACCTCAATCTATTACTAGCCCTATTCCAGATGTTTGCGCTAACCACGGCTACTGGATTGCGGCTCCGCTTTAACAAGCACTATTTAGGGTCAATCACGCAATAATCTTTGTTTGGCCCGTGACAGTCATTTTTCATAATCCGGACACAGGATTTACCGTTGCAGTTTTTAATATCCAGGTTATATCTTTGTTCTAGCCAAGCTGCTTCTGCACGACGTTCTTTGATCTCGTCAAAACTTGGAATGAATAAAAATATGAAAGACAGGAAAACCAGCACCAGACTGAGGAAAATTACACATAACAGGGCAATGAATCTGTAATTCAGTTTATCAGTAGCCTTATCTAGTTCATGAATACGTCCTTGAAGGGCGCGTGTGGCTTCCTGATTTGCGTTATTTAGGGTCTTTTTGCTCTGCTCTAGCACCCCACTAGCTACTTTGTTGTAAAACGCCTCTAATCGCTTGTTATCGTCTGCTATGGCTTCTCTGTATTCTTTCATGGAAGCCAGTAAAATATATAGTTGATCGTCTAAGTCATTTTGGTTGCTCATAGCGATGGCCCACTTCTTCCGTATTTAATACGCTGCGTCTGTTTCATTTTCTGCTCTTGTTCCAATTTCAATCTTTGCCTTTGCTCAAGTTCCAGACGTTGCGCTTCCTGATCTTTCTTCCATTGCTCGAAACCTTGCTCAACACGGTTGAAACCTTGTTCCAAGGTCTTTTCCTTTTGCTGTTGTTTGTATTGGAGCTGCTGGCTGTTTTGCTGTTTGATCATATCGTTGAAACGGCTAATTTCAGTATCTATGCCTTTTCTGCGCATCTGGGTGACTTTACTACCCTCATGGATAGTGGCTTGTAGAGCCTTACCTTGATCGGCATAGCTACGGTGGTCGATTCTTTCTCGATACCCTGCATGTTCGAGGGCATGATTGGCTAGCTTTGCCCAGGTGAATCGGATCTGTTTAATTTCTTCCTGGCTTGTTCCCATACCTAGAGTTTTTCTTTTGGTATTACTTAACTCAATATCGGTCTTATCCTTTAGCACCAAATTATGATCTTGATCCAGTTCAGCCTTACGGGTAGTCAATAAGATATGCGCATGATGATTTTTATCACTGCCATTATGACTAGGGGCATGAATGGCTAAATCTGCAACCACCCCATAACGGTCTACTAAAGATTGGGCAAACTCTTTTGCTAGTTCTTTTCGCTGTTCTTCGTCTAGTTCATCTGGTAGAGCAATCACCCATTCACGTGCAGTTCGGGCATCTTTCCGATTTTCTGATTTTTCTGCCAGATTCCAGACTTTGCTTCGGTCTAATTCAGTATCCAAATTAGAAAGAATTTCCGTATAAACCACACCTTCTTTTCTCGTAAAGTCGTGCGTTAATCCTGTTCGTTCATCTGTCAATTTTTCTCCTGCACGATAAGCCATAGATGCAACCGCAGTTCGTCCCGAACTTCGGTTAACGGTCTTAGTCGTACAGTGATAAATCGCCATGCCTTAGCCTTATGCTGGTTTTGCTTTTAAAATTGCGTAGCAATTTTTCGGGGTTAAGGGGATACCCCTTACGCAAACTTTGACTTGGATGAAATCCAAGTCGTAAGTGCGCATTTCATGAAAAACACGATAGCATATAGCCCGCTTGAATTTCAATTCATAGGGCCTTATGCTTGAGTGGTTTTCTATATCCCGAAATCTGAATCATGACAAAAGCTGCTGAAACTCTCGAAAAGAAAATCGAAGCCCAGTTAGAAAAGCTGAAACAGTTAAAGGCTCGCAAACAAGCTATCGAAGCTAGAGAAAGGTCAAAGCAAAAAGAGCAGGAAAGGAAGGATGATACTCGACGTAAAATTTTGCTCGGTTCTTATTTAATTAAAAAGATGCAAAGTAATGAAGCCAACAAAGAAAAAATACTCGCTGAACTCAACGAGTATTTAACAGAAGATCGGGATAGACAGCTTTTTAACCTTTAAAATCTGTTTCAGTCCGCAAGGCTTTAAATATACGTTTTGCGGTTTCCTCTCTGACTGATTTTGGATCTCGTAAAATATTAGCAATCCAAATTGCAAATGCTTGATAGTCTTTTGCTCCAGCTAGATCACTAATACTACCTACTTTTGACAAAATAGAGCTGTAGGTATTGATTTGACCATCAGACAGACTGCGGAATATATCTAGTGTTTCTTGCTCTCGCTCTGATGCTATTAATCTAGGCTTGGGCTTCTCTCTGACAGTAAACTTAAAGCCAACCACAGAACGCCCTTTTTTAACGTTTTCATAAGTTAGGGCAA
The DNA here is from genome assembly GCF_000369685.1 of Acinetobacter sp. CIP 102136. Taxonomy (GTDB): domain Bacteria; phylum Pseudomonadota; class Gammaproteobacteria; order Pseudomonadales; family Moraxellaceae; genus Acinetobacter; species Acinetobacter fasciculus. Next base: position 1,309 of record NZ_KB850151.1, on the reverse strand, counting down.
TATCTGTATTAGCTGTGATCTCATCTAGTGATGGATTGATAACACGTTTTTTTAGATTACTTAGATCGTGATAAGACTCAGGTAAGCCAAATTCAGTTCTTATTCTTTCTAAAGACATTTCAAATTTTCCCATAGCCTGATGTTTTTTAGCTAAGTGATAAAAATCGAATGAGTAATCTTTTTTTAGACTAAGTACGATGTCTTTTTTGTACTTTGTATATGGATTTAATTTATCAAATTCTGTAAGCATCAATAAAACGATCTCAGGGAATCGAATTGCAATACCTCCATCTTCATAAATGCAATCAATTACCCAATTAGACAGAACACGTTTCCCTCTTTCATTGTTATAAGAAAAACTACGCTTAATCAGATTTCTACTTGCTACTTCTAACTGTGTATATGCTGAATGCGTTTTAATTCCACACTCTTCAGCGAATTTTTCAGCGGTAATCATAATAGGATCTTTTTCTGTTGCTTGAGTAGTTCTAGCAATTGGACTAGCAAGTATCAATATACGCTTTTCATCAATATTCATACTTTTAAAACATTCTTGAATATTATTTTGCATCACAACCCAAGAAGGTGGATACGTTTTTTTATTTTCGTCCATATAACTCCAATGCCTATTAAGTACTTTTTCGGATATGTACCTGTATAGTATATTATTGCTTAAAATTTGACTATTATTTTTGTACTTTTTTAAAAAAAGTACATCTAAATTTGTGTACCTTAATGTCCGGTAAAAGTACTTTTTAAGTCCGGTAAAAGTACTTTTTTAAATGCGTTTTGTCCGGTAAAAGTACTTAGTTGTCCGGTAAAAGTACTTTTTTAAAGTCTGAAAGCCTTGCTAGATATGGGCTAGAAGGGGGTCTAAAAGCTTTTAAAAGCTTTTTAAAAGATAAAAAAGGAAAATACAGAAAATAAAACAGCCCTATGCCCTCGCTAAAGCTCGGATGTTTTAACCTCGCTTTCGCTCGGTTGAGGGGCTGTTTTTTTCAAATATGAATTGAGCATTTAATAAAAAAGAGACTATGCCTTCGCTTCGCTCAGTAGTCTTTATGCTCGCTTCGCTCGTCTAGAATTTGACTAATACAGTTCGCACCCATTCGGGATGCTCTGTATCTTTCGTTACGAAGCAAAAGTGAGCTTGTAATCAGGGAAAAGGCAGGGTCGAAATTTTAATGCCAGGTGGTCGCTCGTAGACACTCGCTCGGCTCTTACTGGAATGATTAAAATATCTAATCAAAACCGTGGAACATTATTTAAATATTGAGCGTGGAACGTGATAGATCATTAAAAAAGCCCA
>NZ_KB850150.1:0-2836 GCF_000369685.1 Acinetobacter sp. CIP 102136 | reverse complement strand
CCAAACTCTGGCAAACATCTCAATGAGGCTTCCCGAGTAGTGCACATCACACCGATATCAGCAGGGAACTTGACACGATGGACGTCCTTCATCGAAAAATTAGTGAACAGCGGTGAGGGTGATATGCGTATAACACAGACTTTCAGCCTGTATGGGTAGCCTTGTAAAGCATACAGTGAAGAGAGCATGGATTTTCAGAAGTTCTTTAAAGAACACTTTTTTAAAAAATTTAAAACTTTATTTATTAAACAACCTAAATATTTATTAGATATAAAATATTATCCTGAGTATCTTTCCTTCAATGAATTTGATTCCAGAAAAGAGCAAATTTTATCCAGTCTTTTACTAGATTTTTCTGATCGAAAATATTTTCCTCAAGCTTTACACCCTGTATTGATACCTAAACCAGATGGTTCATTACGTCTAATATGTATTCCGTCTATCCAAGATCGTTTAGTACAACAAATAATTTTAGAATATATAAGAGAAAAATACCCAGAAAAATATAAGTTAGCGACTGATTATGATTTTTCGTCTAAGAAAGAAGAGGGTGGTGCTATTAAAGCAAGATGCGTAGCATTAGGCTTTAGAAATCAATATTCTCATGTATTAAAGACTGATATATCTGCATTTTTTGATAATTTAGATAGAAAAATAATTAAAAAGAATATTGATATTCAAATAGGTATAAAAGAAATTGATTTTATTTTAGAAAAAATTATAAACATTGATATTAAGTTGCCCCCCCCCCATTCAATTGAATCTAAAGAATTTGAATTTTTAAAATCCAAAAAAGGAAAAGGAATTAGACAGGGCATGCCTATGTCTTCATTCTTTGCGTCTCTTTATTTATATGATTTTGACAATTTTATGAATATAAAAAACATAAAATATGTCAGATATGCTGATGATTTAATTGTATTTTGTTCATCCTATAAACAAGCTAAACAAAATTTATTACTAATAAAAGATGAACTTATAAAAATTAAACTCACTGTTCCAGATCTTGAAGAACGTACTAAAACGAAAATAGTTAAAAATCAATCTATTGATTTTTTAGGGTTAGAATTTAGGTATACAGGAAAGTATTTTAGATCGTTTATACCTAACTCAACATTTGAAAAAGTTAGTACAAAATTATTAGCTTATGATTCTTTAAACAAAAATATAAAAAGGCAAAAAAACTTTCCTGATGTAATTCAAGATATTAATTATATTACAAACGGGTATAAAGCAGCTTTCTCTGATGCCTGTAATACAAGCGAGCTAGATAAAGAAATTAGTGAAATCAAAACAAAAGTTTTCTCTAAATTGATGTCCTCTATAGACATAGATATTAATACTTTAAGCGCTAGACAGAAGAAATTCTTTTTTAGTTTATAAACTTTTATTTAACATAAAATCTCTTATGCGAAATTCGTATGTAAGCCTCAAATAGAAATGTCCTAGATAAATAGATGAGCTAATTAACCGATATATTCGGCTCATTAATTGATCTGAATATATGCTATATTCAACTCATCTTAGATTTTCAGAGAAAGATTGAAAATGCAGGAATGGATTTGGCAAATACAAAACTGGACAAATTTCACATGGCAAGATTCAATTATCTTACCTAAAACCAGACAGATACATCAAAAAATAGGGTTTCTTCTTGGACAAAGTCAGCATGATTTAGCAAAAGAACAATTCACTCTAGATACTCTACTTGCCAATCTTGTTGCTTCATCAGCAATTGAAAATGAAACCATCAATGTTTTTTCATTGCGATCATCTCTAGCTCAACGCTTGGGTGTCACGCTTGAACAGCCTTATCCAAGCTCAGATCGATCAGAAGGTTTAGCCAATATCATGCTAGATGCACTTAACGATGTTAAGCAACCACTGACTGTTGAGCGTCTCATGCAATGGCATCGTTGGCTTTTCAATGATCCAGACTGGACAATGCAACGTTTACGCATTGGTCAACTCCGGGGATCAGAGCCTATGCAGGTCGTTTCAGGTCGATTGCATTACCCTAAAGTACATTTTGAAGCACCTCCAAGAGAAGGCTTAGAAGATCGCTTAAATGCCTTCATAGAGTGGTTTAATCAGAGTTTAAATGATTCATTGCTTGATCCATTGTTACGTGCAGGCATTACCCATTTATGGTTTGTTACTCTGCATCCTTTTGATGATGGTAATGGCCGTATTACACGTACACTTACAGACCTTGCTCTCGCTCAAATGGATGAACAGAGCATCCGTTTGTATGCAATGTCTACTGCGATATTAAACAAACGTAAAAGTTACTATGAGGTATTAGAGCAAACCCAAAAAAATGATTCTGATATCACAAATTGGCTGATTTGGTTTCTAGACACATTGAATGATAGCCTTGAAAAAACCTTGGCGCAGATCAGTCGAACATTATTTAAAAGTCAATTTTGGCATAAACATTCAAATTCAACCCTGGGTGAAGAACAACGCAAAGTTCTAAATCGTTTATTAGACGGTGGAGAAAATGGCTTTGAACATGGTATTAGTGCTTCACAATATCAAAAGGTTGCTAAAGTCAGTAAAGCAACAGCTACTCGCCATTTATCAGACCTACTTGAGAAAGAATGTATCGTCAAATTAGAAGGTGGTGGACGTAATACACGCTATCAGATTAATACTCAGTTATAGATATTCTTAGTAATAAAAAACCCCGGCATCCTGCCGGGGTTTCTCATATTGGGTTGCTAGGTATGACTCCTGTCTTACCTCACGCTCCTGGTGCGATCTTTCTTATTCTTGTTGTTTGGAACATCCTGTTCTCTATGACTTCATCATAGGAAAATTCACCTATCCTGGA
>NZ_KB850149.1:0-4642 GCF_000369685.1 Acinetobacter sp. CIP 102136 | reverse complement strand
AAGAGTTACCAGGAACGAAAAACCGATATTAAAGACCTACGCCAAAGATGGGAAGATTTATGCAACAGCCATTTAGAAAAGCACCAAATTGATAGCCGTATTGATATGCGAAGCTACAAAGAGCAAGGCATAGAGAAAGAACCCGAAAAGAAACTATTACCAAGCCAAGCTAAAGACCCTGAAATCAGGGAAGCCTTGCAACAGTCACGTACAGCCTATAAAGAGCTTGAGCGACTAGACTTAGGTGACCCTAAAAACGACCTGAAAGACCTCAAAAACAGCCCAATTTCAGACAAAGAAATTAAACAGGGCATTGAGAGCTTTAAGGCTGATTTTGACAGCTTTAAACAGCTTGCTTTGGAACAGTACAAACAACAGCAGAAATTAGAAAGAGAGCAACAGAAAACAATGAAGTTTAGAGGGATGAGCCGATGACACCTGATGAAAAAAAGCTATATGCACTGATGGCAGTTGCAGAACAACAGCAGAACCTAGTCAATCAGGCCGTTAAAGAGCTTCAAATCACGAAAGAACACATTCAAAGCACTATTGCTGGGCAAACCCACCACACTATATCAAAAGCGGTAAATGAGGGCTTACAGGACGGTACAGCAGAACTTATTAAGACCGCTAAAGCGCTTGGACGCTTGAAAAACTCGATTGAATCAGCCAGTGATCAATTTTCATGGAAGTTAATCACCACTTTCTTAGGTGTTTTTTCAGTTTTCATACTGACTATGACATGGTTATTTGCATCTTATATTAAGCCTTTAGAGAATATTCCAAAGATCGAGAGTTTAAAGCAGCAAGGTATTCAGTTTGATATTCAAAGTTGTGCCGTTGGAGAAGAGTCCAAGCCTTGCGTCCGAGTGATGAAAGAGCAGTGTGGCTATGGGAAGCATGGGGATTTATGCGTTATTGACCCCAAATAGCTGAATCTGAAAATGAAGGATCTAAGCACTCATTTATAATTTTTATTATGTTTAAAATTAGTGGAAGTTAAGGAAATTATTATGTTAAAGAAATCAAGTTTAGAAAGAACAGAGTTTAAGGAAGAAGAACTTGCGCCCATTAAAAAGCTTGATTTGAATGATTTGAAAGTTCCTATGCCTAAAAACCTTGACCAGTTACTGATTTGGACATCCGAACTTGCTCAATATAATTATGCTCAATTCCTTGACCAAGCCGAACAGCTAAAACTTGTTAATGAAGACAACCTGGAAGAACAGGCGGAAATCAGTCAGAAGCTTAGGTTCTATAGAGGGAATGCACTTATAGAAAACCAAATTAAAGATTTCTATTTGAAAAAGTTACTTGATCAAGGGGAGGCAACAGTCAAAGGTTATATTAAAAGTCCGACCAAGAAAAATACGAGATATGCTGTAATTTCTTATCATGACTATGATTTTGTAAGCTTTGCTACTCCAGAAATTCTTAATAAATTTCCAGCCGATCTCATCAATTTCGTGCAAAAGGAAACACCTAAGACATTAGCGGAAATATACCCTGAAGAAGCCGTGTTCTTATCAGCTATCAAAAAATTTATAAAACCTTTTAAGGAGCAGTATAAAAAATTGGCTGATAAAAACAGAGAAATTAAAGAGCACAATACAGTTGCTCATGAAATTTATATAAAAATTAAAAATAAAGAAGCAACTCTGCAAAAGCCAACAGAGTCAAAGCCTAAACAATCTAGTCCAAAGACTACTGAAAATAGTGCTGTCCCAGTAGAGATGAAGCAGGTAGCCATTCAGAAAAATACGGCTCCACAAGAAAAGCCAATTACTGTGATTAAGAAGCGAAAATTTGCTTTAAACAAGGATAAGTAACTTGTAATTTAAAATTATAAACAAAAACCCCTCTAAGTCTTGCAAGTTAGAGGGGTTTTCAAGTAAATTCAGCGGTACGCAGTTATTTGATGCTAGAACATCAAGTAACGAAGATCAGCAGAGTTGACGCTCGTACTGATTTCACCAAAAGGCTTGTACCTGAACTCTATTTTCACAATAAACAGTGTTTATATCAAGCCTCAAAATGATAAGTCTTCGTTAATTCGTGTTTTAAATCGTCAAATAAGTATCCTAGATCGAGCTTTGCCCGCTTCTGCGTGTCCGTTTTACGGTCGGCATGCAGTACGTGTGGTAGGAATAAGTGTCACTGGCGTATTGTAGCTATAGTCGAAAGGCTAAACCGCTTACAGGGGAACTTCACATAGGCGGAGCGTTGGGAGTAGTTACATAGGACTTGTTAAGTTGCATGTTGGGGAAACCCTCGCAGAGATACAGGCAATGTAACGACAGGGAGCGCGTGGAGCGAAGTGCAAGACTTTGAGTCCTTGTCTGCATAGTTTGCAAAACTATGTGCGGATACGACCGATATACGTGGCTCCGAAGCCAAATATATACAGGTAAATCGGCAATACTTAGGGGATATGTCATTTTTTCAAATGGCTGCCCTTAGGGTGAGTATTGCCGAAACTCTCTCAACCGTTTCCAAAGCCAAAGCACGAAGTGCGACGCTTTGGAGGCGAGTTGAGAAGTTGAGAGCACTTGCTTTTAGCTTTTATTGTGTTTAGTAGTCGAGGTAGTTGTTTTTACTTTTCTGCTTAGGCTATTCAGTTGAATGTTAAGAGAAGTCGTAACGCTAAGCCTATTAACACGATACCCATAAAAATTTCGAATAATCCTTTTTTCTTTAAGAATACATTTCTAATATTTTTAGTAGTAAATAAATACGCTACTAAAATAAACCATCCAGCATTTACCATGCACATCCAAATTCCATATAAAAATTGAACTTGCATAGGGGTATTTTGATTTACAACTGTTGTAAAAATTCCTAAGAAGAAAATTGTTGCTTTTGGATTTGTAGCATTTGTTATAAATCCTTTTAAGAATGCTGATTTTTTTGAAGTTAAGTCATTATTATTAATTGTTATTTCTGAATCATTTACGTTAGATTTCTCTTTTTTAAGATTACCTTTAATTAAGTTAATTCCTAGATATATTAGATATAAGGCAGATATTATTTTAACTGTATTAAATACAATAGCATTTGTTTGAATCAGTAATCCAAACCCTAAAATTGTATAAATTACATGGACTGAAATTCCTGCTCCTATACCTAAGGCTGTTATTGCTCCTATTTTTCTACCGTAAGAAATACTTTGTTGAACAACTACAGCGAAGTCTGGTCCCGGTGCTACAACTGCTAAAAAATGAATAATTGCTAAAAGTAGGAACTCATTAAAATAAATCATTGAAGTCTTTTGTCATATGAATTGAACGCAATCATAAATTAATATGGTAAACATCAACTAAACTTTAAGATTTTTTATTTTCATTACTTCTTTTATTTAACATTTCTTGTCCTAAATCTTTCCAAATTTGCCACTTCATATCATTTGGATCAATTTCAGCAGTTTTTATAAGTACTCCAAGCAATTCAGCAGGATCACGCTGATCTAGCTTAGCAATCTCAAAAAGTGCGCCTAATTGGATAAGGTGGCGTGTACGAGCTTTACGTTCAGCTTCCTTTTCTGCATTCAATAATTTTCTAACAGCAACTTTTTGCTTATTTGCTCGATCTATGGCTTTTTCAGCTTTGATCAAGGCATTAATTTTTTTCTCTTGGTCAGATGTTCTGTACTGAATTTTGGCTAATTCAAGTAAAAGTTTTTGTGCATCACTAGGGTTCTTTAAAGCAGAAATATAGGTGATTTTTTCAGACAGCCAATCATTATTCATATTCAATTCCATTAATTCAGATACCGCAAAAGTACAGGCTTAATTCTCAAAGAACGATAACAAAATAATTACGTCAAATGTACGCAATTTTGTTAAAGTCGTTCTAGAGATTGTTGCCTGCACTTCCATCAAAAATTTGATGGCGCGCTTAGACGTTTCTCAATTTCATTGAGAAACCTAAGCACGTTAGGGACTTCATCCCTAAAACCCTGAAACTTCTTTTTTTCATTCAATTTTCAATTGAATGAAAAAAAGAAGTACCAACCCTAGGAGCAACAAAATGCAACTAAAACAGGTATGGGGAAAGATCAAAGATATTACTTTTGGTGTGATCGCAGCACCGCTAATCATCATCATTATGATGTGGGCTTCGATACTTGATCAAAGAGCGTTTAAGAAAGAGCGCAACCGAAAAAAGGAACAGGATAAAACCTAATGGCGATTGCTCGTTTAAGTGTCAAAGTTGGTAAAGCAGGTAAAGCAGCACCGCATGCCGAATATATTGATCGGGATGAAGAAAAGAAGCTGAAACAGGAACAGGCAGAAACCGATCTTGAACATAGTGCTTATGGAAACATGCCGAAATGGGCTGAACATAATCCGATTACTTTTTGGCAGGCAGCCGACCTTTACGAGCGTAAAAATGGCAGTACCTATCGAGAATATGAAATTGCCCTGCCTAGAGAGATGAATGCCGAGCAACGCCTAGAACTGGTTGAGGACTTCATTCAGTCTGAGATCGGCTCAAAATATCCGTATCAATTTGCGATTCATAACCCTAAAGCAATGGACGGCAAGGATCAGCCTCATGTTCACCTCATGTTTAATGAACGTTTGCAAGATGGAATTGAACGAGATCCGGAGCAGTATTTCAAACGCTATAACAGCAAAAACCC
>NZ_KB850148.1:0-2198 GCF_000369685.1 Acinetobacter sp. CIP 102136 | reverse complement strand
GACCGCATCTTACAGAAATGAATCTTTATTTTTATATGCATAGCATTAGAGATTTTGAACTTATTGATTATCTTAAAACCAAAAAGAAGGAAAGAAAGCTTAATTCTTTGATCCTTAATTTATTACGCAAGCATATTGCTGAAGAGCGTAATGCTTTGGTTAATCAACTTCTAGAATCTGAAAAGGAATTAGGGTTTTTACCTTCACCTATTCAAAACCTTGGTTATTTAGAACGTGATTTGATTGATTCTGATGAGTTGAAAAAATCTATTTTAAAAATTGAATCTGAATTAAGTTCTTTAAAAGGTATTTTTTTAGTGGACTCTACTGCACCTGGTGCAGTTTAGTACTGCAAATAACATTTGCATAAGTGCGCCCTTCGGGGTGCATTTTTTGTCTTGGGAACACATTATATGCGTAATCTGTTACCTAATAGGACGAGGTGAGGACGGTGGCGGTGGAGGGCTCGCACTACCGCACCGCCCGCAACAAGGACATTACCTTTTACCAGTTTTCCCCGAACGAATGTCTATGAGTGACGACTCCAGAATAAGAATTTCAAAACCTTCCTCTCTGATTACAAGCTCCCTTTTAAACATTACCGGTAGATTTTAGAAAATGGGTTGGGGTTCCCATTTTCGACACGTCTTAACCTTTTATCTCAAAAGTTGTGGACTCTTGTCTCATGGTGATATTTTTTAACCATTTTTTTTGACTTTGATATTTCTAAGAGGGTATATTGATTTTGCACTTAACCCATCATGTGTTGTGATTTCTGTTTTAGTTTTTATTTTGTGTATGTGACGTGATGGTAAAAAAAATGGGCTGACTGTGCGCTAACACATCAACCCTTGATCAAACATAATTCTGGTATGTCCGATGACTTTATTTTATGGGGTAAATCCCTCTGTTACAAGCCCGAAAAAGGCTCAAAATCCAAGTTCTCTTGGTATATTTACGAAATCTCATGTAATCCGCTCGCCACAAGGCATACAGCGTCTTCATGATTTTCTTCTTCAAGACCAATCTGCAAAACTTTTACCTAAAGAACGCGTTTGTAATTGTCTTAAAAATCGCATCGACAAATATAAGCCTCGCGATATCAAATATAGTGAATCTCGAAAAAAAGCCCACTGGTCGAACGTTCAGCGTTGCGGTTCTATCTGGTCATGTCCTGTTTGTGCCAAGCAAATTACAGAAAAGCGTCGTCAAGAATTAAAAACTGGTCTGAATACATGGAAAACGCATTTTAAAGGCTCTGTTTATCTCCTCACTTTGACCTTTAGCCATTCCCCTGATCAATCCCTAAGAAATAACCTAAGTGGTCTTAAACGCGCTATGAAGCGTTTTTATGAAACGACACGTGTTCAGGCAATTTTTAAAGAATTAGGTGTCCACCATAAAATTAAAGGTCTTGAAGTTACCTACGGAAAAAATGGCTGGCATCCCCATCATCATGTTCTGCTTTTGGCCGATTATCACAATTTAGGTTTTAAAGATTATCAAAACGAATTAACTGGTCTTTGGATTAAAGCCTGTATTAATTCAGGCTTGAATGCTCCTTCAATGAAACATGGTTTAGACCTGCGTAATGGCTATTATGCGGAACAATATGTTTCTAAGTGGGGTATCGAAGATGAAATCACTAAGGGCCATACAAAAAAGGGTCGTGAAGGTGGTTATACCCCTTTTGATCTTCTCCAGTTATCGATTGAAAACCAAGAAATCTACGGAAAATTACCATCAAAGCTTTTTCAAGAATTTGCTATTGCCATGAAAGGTGCTCGTCAGCTTGTTTGGTCTCGTGGTCTTAAAAAGCTTTTAGATATTGAAGAAAAAACCGATGAAGAATTGGCGGAAGAGACAGAGAAAAACGCTATTACCTTAACAACTGTTGAAGATTTTATTTTTAGTTTGCTTTGTCATTATCAGAAACGACATGAGTATTTAAGAGCTATCGAATCTGATTATGAAAATGGAATATTTGGTTCTGGTGCGGCAGAACAATTATTAATTCAACTTTTAGAAAAATCGCTAAGTGAATCGGCTGTCACCGAAACACTTAGCTAACCACTTAGATCTATTAGGAGATCGTTATGGCTAGACCGCATCTTACAGAAATGAATCTTTATTTTTATATGCATAGCATTAGAGATTTTGAACTTATTGATTATCTTAAAACCAAAAAGAAGGAAAGA
>NZ_KB850147.1:44141-150788 GCF_000369685.1 Acinetobacter sp. CIP 102136 | reverse complement strand
GCAACACTTTTACCTTCGGAAAGCCAGAGAATAGTTTGGGCACGTTGCCTTTCACGCCAATGTTTTGCATGCTTGACCAGAAAAATGAGTCGTTCTCGCTGTTCTAAACTAAGTGGTACAGAAACAATTCTAGGCATGTGTGAACATCTGTTAACTAAAAAAACCTTTTCGCATCATTAGTTATTTTTGTCAACTTACGAGTCTAGGCTTTTTATGTTGTTAATATCTCTGGATATTAGAATAACTAAGATATTAAACTATCAATCGTTCCACCATATTTTAAGTAGTCATACAGGCTAAGTAAATTCTTAAATAGGCTATCATCACTATTTTTACCTAAGCATTTTCCAGTTTTAAGATGGACTGCTATTTCATCTATAGAAATTTTTTCATTAAAAATATTCCAATAGATTTGATTATATTTGTTAGAAACCTTCGCATCACATTCTTCAATTTCATCAAAACTTCTAATAATCTTAGCTGTTTGAGGGATAGAACTATAAATTTTCTTAAGTCTATCAATCTGTATCTCTTTCAATTGTTCCAAATTATTAATTTTATTTGAGACATTTGATAACCCAAAAATTGGGATAATTCTCTGTTGTAAATTTTCCTGCTTATTGATCAAATTAGCCAAAGATTCATTCGATTCAGCAATAATATTAAAATAATCTGATATGATTTCATTGAAGTTTCGGAATTGAACTTGAAGATTTTTCTCAGTACCAATAGCTAGAACAGTTTGATTATTATGTAACTTACTAGGATCAACAGTGATTGTTACTTTGACACCCTCAGATCCTTTAACAATATCATGATAAATATTTTGGACTTTTCTAATATCCATTGCGGAGATAGGGAGTACTAAATTTGAAATATTCCTGAAAAGTTCTGAAAAATTATCAGTCTTTATTTTATTAATCCGAATAATGCCAATATCCTTAATATCAATATCATGTGCTGCAACTTCTATTGACTGACTATCTGGCTCATATTCGACTAACAGAAAATTATTTCTAATTTTTTGAGCCATCTCAGAATTCGTATCTACATACGAAAATATCGTCTTCAAGATACTTCTAATATTTTCATCAGTAATACTATAACCAATAAAGATCACTGGGTTATGCATGAATAAAGAAAGCATCTGAGCCTTTATCAACTCATATTTTTTGTCAAATTTTTCATAGTCTTCTGCAGTAATGATGATATTTCGGCTATCAGTCACACAACCATGAATTTTATAAATTGAACCATAGGGATTACTTAAAAGAATATTATTTCCTATCAATGGTGTAAAAAATTCAAAAGTTTTCTCTGTCAATAAATCATAATTAGTCGTTATAACAGCAGACAGATTCTTACGAGCTTTAATTAGTTCTTCAATTTCAGATGTTTTGTCCTCTCTAATTTCATGATTGGACAATAGTTCAGCAATATAAGCCTTAAATGCACTAAATTTTTTATTCTTATCAATACTGTTGAAGTATTGTTCTCTAACCCCATTGAAAATTTTTTTATCATTATCAATAACAGTAGCATTAAAAATTTTTTCTAGCTCTTGGGCTACGAGTTCAAAAGAAATATTGTCATTAATGAAACAACGACTCTTTAATCTTAAGTATTCACGTTGCCAACTAGTGTTGTCTTCATCATAAAAGAGATCATCTGCAACTCGCTGTAATAATCCTTCCCATGTATAAGATTTTTTTAAATATCTCAGGCTAAATCCAGTTCCAAGAAATAAAATTGGATGATTTTTTATTTGTTGAAAAAACTCATTTAAATACATGAAGAAAGCCTTGTAAATTTTTGTTTATATTGTCACTTAAAAAACATAAAAGCAAAAAAATAGATCTCTTTCATAAATCAAAAAACGATCTTCTTTTTGGTTAATATTTGCACTCCGGATTTCTTAGCATTCGTGCATAATCTGCGGATGAAATACATCGATTCAAACAAGCTTTCTGATCCTCAGTTCAAGCGATACACAGGCATCTCATGGTCAACTTTCTATTTGATGGTTGAGCAATTGCAGAAGCATGTCTCTGCCAAAGGCAGACCGCCCAAGTTAAGCCTGGAGGATCAGGTCCTGCTCTGTCTGAGCTATTGGCGGGAATACCGAACCTTATTTCACGTTGTGACGAGTTACGGGGTTTCAGAGCCCACAGCCTCAAGAATTGTCCGTCATGTTGAAGACTGCCTGATTCGGTCCAATCTGTTTAATTTACCCAAAGATTTACCCGAGGGCGAAGGCATCGACTGGCATGTTGTGATCGTGGATGCCACGGAAATTCCAATCCAAAGGCCTAAAAAAACAGAAGAAAAGCTATAGCGGCAAGAAAAAGACCCATACCTTTAAAGTACAGGCCATGATTCACTACAAAACTCAGAAAATTCTGAGTTTATGTACCAGTCGCGGTGCAGTGCATGATTTCGAGTTGTTCAAACGCAATTTAAACCAGATTCCTTTTGGGGCTTTTATCCTTGCAGATAAAGGCTATCAGGGGATTTATGTGTTGTATCCGAATAGCCTGTTGCCATTAAAAGCCAAAAGACACTGTAAATTGGATCCTGAATTGAAAATCTATAATCAAGAAATCAATAAAAGAAGAATCGGAATTGAGCATGTATTTGGCAACCTGAAAACCTTCAAAATCCTTGCTGAGCGTTATCGAAATAGAGGTAAAAGGCTTGGTTTGAGATTCAATTTAATCGCTGGAATCTACAACTTGGAACTGAGCAAAAAATGATTTATGAAAGAGGTCTAATGTCGAATACTAATTTAGACTTAAGCAACCACTTATCCATCACCTCGTACATAGATAATTATACTTTCCTATAGCAGTGATAAGTACGATATTTATATATGAAGAAGATTTGCAAATGATTGGATAAATTTGCCACTCTTTCCTATACCTGATAAGTTACTTTAATTAAAAAAATTTAACCCTTATCTTTATTAGCATAAATTTTTTCTCTATCTAATCTTCCTTTAATTTTTAATTCATAGAATCTATGTAAAATTCTATCCATCACAGTATGAGAAATAGTCGGGTCTTGGAATTGTTCAAACCATAATTGCTATTGACGAAAAATTAGAATAATTTTTAACATGAAATAATAAAATATTTATTTTAACACGTTGTTTTTATTATAATTTTATCAATAATCATCTGTTGTGTATTTTAATAATCTTATCTATTGTTTTTATTTTTAAGTTGCAATAATCAATCTGATAATCAATTTCTTCTCTATATTTTTTTATTGAATAGCAAAATTCTGGGTAAGATAAAGTTAACTCATTAATGAATTCAGCCTGTTTAATCAAAAAAATTAACTCTTTTTTTAGTTTGTTCTTTTGAACATTTAAAGGATTTCTTGATTCATTCTCGATCAACTGCTTTCTCAACTCCTTTAATTTTTGAGTTTCACTATATAAATAAGATTTTTTCTTAAATAGCGATCTTTGAGCAACTAAGTAGTCATTTTTTGATAATAATTTTATAGCTGCATACATATCTTCTCGTAAGCTTTTAACATTGGATGAATCCAACTGATCTGATTGTCTAATAATCTCCCAAAAACATTTGGCTTCCCAATCCTCAATTTCATAATTTTTTATTATTTCAAGAAATTGGTCAGCCAATGGAATATTAAACTTCATCATTTTGGAAACCTTTAAAAAGTAAAAGAGGATTATAGTCCGTGGATGTTTAGTCCTCAATTAGTGATATTTCTTTTTTTTGAGCAGTTTGTTCCAAATGTCAGAATTATCAAAAGTAATTGGTTGTTCAATCCGCAACAAAAGAAAAGAGAAAAATATCACTCAAGAATCACTCGCATTGCAATGTGGAATTGATCGTAGTTATATGGGACGTATTGAACGTGGTGAGGTCAATATCACAGTAGAAAAACTATATGAAATAGCATCAGCTATGCAAATTCCAGCCAAAGATTTGATTCCCTAGTTTCATTCAAATATAAACTAGAAATCCAATCTAATTTTAAAAACTACCAACCTAAATTAGGTGTATCTATTTTATTTTTATTATTGCCTGAAGCTCTTTTCCTTATTTTTCCTCTTAGTTTTAAGAGCTCTATAGGAGATAAAGGAGGCTCGGGCAGAAATGAATCAATCTCATCTAACATTTCCAAAGCTTGAAGAATAGCTATCAGATCAGCCAGTCGAACATTTCCTTTCTCTGCTTTTAGCACTGTCCTTTTTGAAACCCACGCCCTGTCTGCGACTTCTACTTGTGTCATGTCTCGGTTTAATCGTGCTCGCTTTAACCGTAGCCCAATTACTTCGGCAATGTAGGAGGGATTATCACTTTTATAAAATTTCATTTTTAAAATTTGAACTATTAATAAATTAACTTAAAGATATTCTTTCTACACGGAATCGCCAAATATCATTGAAGTTGACGTTAAGTGCCAAAATCTGTACTTAACAAAGATTTTTATAGGATTAAGTGCAAGATATTGCACTTAATAGCACACCCCACATCCAAATTATTTTAGTAAAAATCTTAATTTACTTAAATTTTGTTTAATCTAATAATGTAGAAGAAATACATAAAATCGAACATGGTAGTTGAAGGCATACGTTGTGTAGTTACCTGATGGTTTCAACCACCTTTTATATAGTCTGTTTGGGGCTTCTATGTCAGATATTGCAAAAGCAGTTCAGGAACGGGTAAAAGGATTTCGCCTTGGGTATGTCTTTTCTGTGGACGAGTTTGAACAGTATGGAAAGACTGAAGTGGTTTATCTGGAGCTCCATCGTTTAAATGCGCAAGGCGTGATTAATCGTATTCAGCATGGTGTTTATTACAAACCTGAGCCCAACATTATGTTAAAGGGGCGATACCTGAGCCCTAATATTTATGATGTAGTTAAAGTGATTGCTGAAAAAAATGGTGAATTCATCCAGGTTCATGGGGGGATGGCTGCAAATCGTCTTGAATTAAGCACTCAGGTTCCAGTAATGGATGTGTTTTATACTTCAGGTTACTCTCGTGAATTTAAGATTGGCGGCACTCAGGTAAGATTGCTGCATACTAAAAACAATAAATTTTTCCAACATCCCTTCGATAGCCGCGTAGGAATGGCCATATCAGCATTACTCTTTTTGGGAAAAAAGATTGTTGATTTAAATATGGTTAGAAAGCTTGAAAAGACACTTACATCTGAAGAGTGGATATTACTTTCTCAGTCTTCTTTGCCGGCATGGTTGCATAATTTATTAGATGAGCAGAAGACAAAGTCCTATTTTTAAGCCTAGATTTTTTGCATTCCTTATCCATAGCTTTTCATATTGAAATCTACCACAATACGCTCAAAGAAATTTGAGAGTCATCAGTGTGATTACAGGCGAAATTAAAAGCAAAATTGACCAGATCTGGAACTCTTTTTGGAGTGGTGGTATTTCCAATCCTCTAGAAGTCATGGAGCAAATGACTTATTTGCTCTTTATCCGCCGACTCGATGAAATTCAGATTACCAAAGAAAAGAAAGCCAACCGCCTAAAAACTGCTGTAGAAAAGCCAATTTTTACACCTGAACAAGACCATTTACGTTGGTCTAAATTTATTACGCTCGGCGATCCTACTCAGCTTTATGACACGATTGCTAATGAAGTTTTCCCATTCATAAAAAGCATTGGGAATGAAGATGACACCACCTACAGTCATCACATGAAAGATGCTCGTTTTACGATTCCAAATGCTGCACTTTTAACTAAAGTAGTTGATCTGTTGGCTGAAGTACCAATGGATGACAAAGATACCAAAGGTGATATTTACGAGTACATGCTTGGTAAGATCGCTTCAGCAGGTCAAAATGGTCAGTTCCGTACTCCTCGCCATATCATCAAGATGATCGTGGAGCTGATGCAGCCAAAACCGACAGATACCATCTGTGACCCTGCATGTGGTACAGCAGGCTTCCTCGTTGCAGCCAGTGAATATTTAAACGAACATCACAGCACTGAGATTTTTGCCAATCCTGAAGCAGCGAAACGTTTTAGTGAAGAAACCTTCTTTGGTTATGATTTTGACAGCACCATGCTTCGTATTGGTTCGATGAATATGATGCTGCACGGTGTTGAAAATCCAAGGATTGAAAACCGTGATTCTTTAAGCGAAGCACATTCACATATTGAAAGTCAGTTCAGTTTGATTCTTGCCAATCCACCATTTGCAGGCAGCCTGGACTACGAAAGCTGTGCCAAGAATATTCAGGCGATTGTAAAAACCAAAAAGACGGAACTGCTGTTTTTAGCCTTGTTCTTACGCATATTAAAAACAGGTGGTCGTGCTGCGATTATTGTCCCTGATGGGGTGTTGTTTGGTTCTTCTAAAGCACATAAAGATTTGCGTCAGAAGATTGTGGAAGAGCAAAAGCTCGAAGCCATTATTTCGATGCCTTCAGGGGTGTTTAAACCGTATGCAGGGGTTTCAACTGCCATTCTGATTTTCACCAAAACTGAAACTGGTGGTACAGATAAGGTTTGGTTCTATGACATGCAGGCAGATGGTTATTCGCTAGATGATAAGCGTAATGAACTCGATGCTTCTAAGCATGAAAATAACAATATTCCTGACATTATTTCCCGTTTTAAAAACTTAGAAGGTGAAGCTAATCGTAAAGCGACTGAACAAAGTTTCTTAGTTGATAAGGCCGATATTGCTGCCAATGGTTATGACTTGTCGATTAACCGTTATAAAGAAGTGGTATATGAGCAAGTTGAATATGAAGCACCAAACAAAATTTTGACCGATTTAGAACAACTTGAGCAGGACATTCTTAAGGGAATGAATGAGCTTAAGGAGTTACTGAAATGAGCTATCCCAAAATGAAATTGGGTGATTGCACCGAAATTTTTTCTGGCTCAACTCCACGAACAAATAATCCTGATTTTTGGGATGGTGACATTATTTGGGTTACACCTAAAGACTTGAGTAAATTGAAGTCCAAATTCATTTCTAAAACAGAAAGTAAGATTACTCAATTAGGCTTTGATAGTTGTTCAACTAAGCTACTTCCTGAAAATTCTGTTTTATTTAGCTCTCGTGCTCCAATTGGACATGTTGCTATTAATACAGTGCCAATGTGTACCAATCAGGGTTTCAAAAGTTTTGTACCGAAATCAAATTTATTAGATGCTCAATATTTGTATTACTGGTTGAAAGCAAATAAAGAATATCTTCAAGATTTAGGCGTTGGGGCTACTTTTAAAGAAATTTCTAAGACAGTAATCGCTAATGTTGAAATTCCACTTCCACCAATAAACGAACAACGCCGAATTGCTTCTATTTTAGATAAAGCAGATGAGTTACGCCAAAAACGTCAGCAAGCGATTGAAAAGTTAGATCAGCTTTTACAAGCTACTTTTATTGATATGTTTGGTGATCCAGTTAGTAATCCTAAAGGTTTTAAGGTGGCTAAACTTGCTGAACAGGTAGATTTGATTCAAATCGGGCCATTCGGTACTCAGTTACACCAAGAAGATTAGATCTCCTGCGAAAGTAAAAAATTGTTTATACTGGCCCCATGAAATATGAAAATTTAACTAGATTTAATGATGGGGAATTTAAGCGACTCGTTGGAGTTCCTCGTCCATTATTCTTAAAAATGGTATCGGTGTTACAACACGCTGAACTTGCCAAGAAAAAATCTGGAAGGCCGCATTCTTTGTGTTTAGAGGATCAATTATTGTTAACTCTAAACTACTTACGCTGTTATAGGACTCAAATTGAATTATCCGCTGACTATAATCTCGCTGAAAGTAATGTGAATCGTACTATTCATAAAGTTGAAAATGCTCTGATTCAATCACGGATTTTTGCATTACCCAAAAGGAATCAAAAGTTTAGTGAAGGTGATTATGTGATCGTTGATGTCACTGAGTCACAGATTGAGCGTCCCAAAAAAACAAAGAAAATTCTATAGCGGTAAAAAGAAGAAACATACGCTAAAAACACAGGTCATTTTTAACCCAAGACTAAAGCAAATTGTAAGTATACAGGTCGAAAGTGGCAGAAAACATGATCTGACGATTGCGCGTAAGTATTTTAAGGAGATGATCATTTATCCTTGTATTATGGCAGATTTAGCCTATAAAGGATTTCATCAGATTAAGAGTAAGTTACTCATTCCAATCAAGAAACCTAAGAATTTATCATTACCCAAAATAGCAAAACAGATCAACCAAGAAATCAGTCGGCGTAGGATCACAATTGAACATATCAACGGCAAACTTAAATATTTTCGGATATTAACAGAACGGTATAGAAATAGACGGAAACGATTTGGTCTAAGAATGAATTTAATTGTTGGAATGGTGAATTGGATGCTCTTGAATTAACTTTCGCAAGAGATCTATTAGATCATTAAATAGTTTATATCCAATCAATAACTTACTAGATTTTTTCTTTTCCTTTAGATCATTTTCAATCAACTGATCCAATTCTTTTACAGAAAAACTATGCATATTACCCTCTATAGTATCTTTCTGATAAAACAGCATACAGACTTAGCAAGAGGATTTAAAGCTTATTAGATAATTGATATTTATGAAATTGTGAGAAAGATAATATATTAGATTTATCTATTTAAGTTAAGTTTTTCTAAAAATAACATAATACACCTTATACGAAATACTTGATATTTATCATTAAATTTCAGTATATTAGATCAAGCCGTTGTGGGGCATAGGGTACCAGAGCGGCTTTTTATTGATTATTTATGTTCCACGCTTAAAATTCGAACAATGTTTCATGATTTTTATAAGTTAAACTAAATTTAGTTGCCAATCCCAATAAGCTATTCACTAACTTGTAAATATCGGTATACCGCCTGACGACTAATCCCAAAAGCTTTTCCTAATGCCATTTTTGATGGATACTTCCCTTCCCTCCATGCTTGTCGTAAAGCTTCAGCTTGGTCAGGCTTTAGTTTATGCACCCGACCTTTGTACTTCCCCTGAGCAGAGGCGAGTTTTATTCCTTCCTTTTGCCGCTCTAAAATTATCTCACGTTCGAACTGTGCAAAAGCACCCATCAATTGCAGCATCAAATTATCCATCGGGGTGGATTCGGCCGTAAAAGTAATATTTTCTTTTACAAACTGGATGGCAATCCCTCGTTTGACCAGTTTATCTACTTCAGTGACCAAATCTTTCAGGCTTCGCGCAAAACGATCCATGGAATGTACAATCACCCTGTCCCCTTCCCGGACATAGTTCAACATTTCCTGAAATTTAGGTCGGTCAGTATTTTTACCTGAAGCACGGTCAACAAAAATCCGGTCGACTTCAATTCCCTCAAGTTGACGTCCAGTGTTTTGCTCGACAGAACTTACCCGGATATACCCTACTTTTTGGCCTTTCAATTTTTCACGCCCCAATTGGATAAAAATGAACAATTTCGTAAATTATAAATCCTTAATACTAAAGTTACATGTTATTTATGATTAAAAATCATTTAAATGATACATAATTTCATGAACTTTCAGATTGTAACTTTAGGGTATACTCTAAATTTACATATTTAAATAACGAGTTTTTTCTCACTCATAAGAATTTGCAAGAATATATATACATTTATTGACATTAAGTAATTTAAATAAAATCAATATACGTATTTGCATATATGTGGAAATACGTATATAAGTATATCTGAGTTTCTAATAGCAGAGTCAGTCAAAATGTTCTCGACCATAAAGATTTATCACAATCCTGAGTGTGGTACATCAAGGAATACCTTAGCTTTAATTCAAAATGCAGGAATTGAACCAATCGTTATTGAATATCTAATTACCCCACCTTCGAAAGCAGAATTAATTGAACTTATTCGTAGTGCTGGTTTAAGTGTTAGAGAAGCAATTCGTAAAAATGTACCTCCATATTCTGATTTAGAAATTGTTCGGGAAGATTGGTCTGATGAACAGCTTTTAAATTTTATGCTTCAACATCCTATTTTGATTAACCGCCCATTCGTTGTTACGGATTTAGGTACACGTTTGTGTCGTCCTTCTGAAGTTGTTTTGGATATTCTCCCGTTTCCTCAGAAAGGCGCATTTAGCAAAGAAGATGGTGAAAAAATTATTGATGAAAATGGCCTAAGAATTAAATAGCACTTTCTCATCTCTTGAATGGAAAGAATGTGAAGGAGACTTATATGGATCAAGTTAATTTTTTTAAATGCTTATCAGATGAAACACGTCTCAATATAGTGACATTAATTGTTGAAAATAAAGAACTATGTGTATGTGATTTGACTGAAAAACTACAACTCAGTCAACCTAAAATTTCAAGACATTTAGCCCTTTTACGTGCTTCAGGGCTACTTCAAGATCGCAGACAAGGCCAATGGGTTTACTACAGTATCAATCCAAAATTGGCCGACTGGTGTTATGAAATTTTAGATATTTTGAAGACAGTTCAATCTCAGCCAAAGCTGGATGATCAACAACCCTTTTCTGTAAATAGTTATTGTGAGTAATTCAATGAAATTTTTATTTTTATGTACCGGAAATAGCTGCCGTAGCATTTTGTCAGAAGTTTTGTTTAATAGCCGTGCCCCGGAAGGTTGGAAAGCATATAGCGCTGGGAGTAAGCCTTCAGGACAAGTGCATCCGCTGACCATAGAAACCCTTGAAAACTTAGGGTTATCTACTGAAGGTTTATGGAGTAAAACGATTGATGACTGTGAACAGTACCAACCTGATGTTGTGATCACGGTATGTGACTCTGCTGCTCAAGAAGCCTGTCCACTTTATTTGGGTGGAGCAATCAAGGCACATTGGGGCCTAGCTGATCCTTCACACCTGGAAGTAAATAAAGAAGAAAAAATGAAAGCTTTTATGACCACTGTTGAACATATCAACCGTCGTTTAGATGCTTTATTTGCCCTAGATGTAAATAAACTTTCTCGTCCTGAACTCATTGCTGAAATCAATAAAATTTCGAATGTTGAGTAAGAGATATGTCTGAAAAACGCTTATCCTTTTTAGATCGTAACCTGACGCTATGGATTTTTATTGCCATGGCTCTAGGTATTGCAATCGGAAACTTCTTTCCGCAAGCTTCTGTCGCACTCGATCAATTAAGTATCAACTCTGTGAATATTCCAATTGCAGTTGGTCTTATTCTGATGATGTATCCCCCCCTGGCAAAAGTGAACTATGCGACGTTGCCACAAGTATTTAAAGATAAAAAAACACTAACTTTATCTTTAATACAAAACTGGCTAATTGCCCCAGTACTGATGTTTGCTCTGGCTATTATATTTTTACATAGCTATCCCGAATATATGACTGGTGTCATCCTAATTGGTCTAGCTCGATGTATTGCCATGGTATTGGTTTGGAATGGCCTAGCTTGTGGTGATAATCAATATGTTGCAGCCTTAGTTGCCTTTAACAGTATCTTCCAGATTTTATTCTTCAGTACCTATGCCTGGTTATTCCTGACCTTCCTGCCACCTTATTTCGGTGTTGCTTCACAGGTCATTAATGTTGATTTCTGGACCATCACCCATGCTGTTCTGGTTTATCTTGGTATTCCATTTCTGTTGGGTTTCTTAACGCGTTGGATTCTGGTGAAACAAAAAGGGGTAGAGTGGTATGAAACTCAGTTTATTCCGAAAATCAGCCCGCTGAGTTTAATGGCTTTACTGTTCACGATTCTGGCCATGTTTAGCCTAAAAGGTGGTGATGTCGTGAGTCTTCCACTGGAAGTTTTACGAATCGCGGTTCCTTTAACCATTTACTTCGTTTTGATGTTCTTTATCAGCTTCTTCATGAGTAAATGGATGGGCAATGACTATCCTAAGACCACAGCAATCGCATTTACTGCAGCCGGGAATAATTTTGAATTATCACTGGCAGTCGCAATTGCCACTTTTGGTATCGCTTCACCTGTTGCTTTTACCACGATTATTGGTCCATTGGTCGAAGTTCCGGTGTTGATTGCCTTGGTGAGTGTTTCGCTCTGGCTGAGAAAAAAAGTTTTTAAAAAGGCCTAATTCTATGAATCTCCCAAACGTAGATCTTAATCTTCTTGAGCAACCGACTTTTGAAAAAGTTCAGGCAAAAGAACTTGCTCATCCCCCTCGCATTTTGCTCCTTTACGGCTCGAATCGAGAACGCTCTTACAGTCGCCTTGCCGTTCTTGAAGCCGGTCGAATCCTGGAGCATTTTGGGGCGGAAGTAAAAATCTTTCATCCTAAAGGGCTTCCTTTACCTGAAGATGCGGATACTGAGCATCCAAAAGTAAAAGAGTTGCATGAACTTTTAGCATGGTCAGAAGGCATGGTCTGGTGTTCACCTGAACGCCATGGTTCTATGAGTTCAATTTTTAAATCACAAATAGACTGGATTCCACTGGCAGGGGGTGCAATCCGTGCCACCCAAGGTAAAACTCTTGCCTTGATGCAAGTCAGTGGCGGATCACAGTCATTTAACAGCCTGAACCAGATGCGTATTTTGGGTCGTTGGATGCGGATGATCACCATTCCAAATCAGTCCTCAGTTCCAAAAGCATTCTTGGAATTCGAAGAAGATGGACGAATGAAACCTTCAGCTTTCTATGACCGGATTGTGGATGTGATGGAAGAGTTATTTAAGTTCACCTTACTGACCCGTGGTCAAAGCAAATACCTGACAGATCGTTATTCTGAACGTAAGGAATCGGCTGAAGAATTATCTAAACGTGTGAATCAGCGTAGTTTGTAAACGCTAGGTGATATTAAATGCAAAAGAGACATTCTAAATTAATTATTCTAGGTTCAGGCCCTGCGGGTTATAGCGCAGCTGTATATGCTGCACGTGCCAACTTAAAGCCAACGCTGATTGCCGGTTTACAGCTAGGTGGTCAGTTGACCACAACAACCGAAGTCGACAATTGGCCGGGTGACCCTGAAGGTCTAACTGGTCCTGCACTCATGGAACGTATGCAAGCGCATGCTGAACGCTTTGGTACTGACATTGTCTATGACCATATCAACGAAGTTGATTTAAGCGTTCGTCCATTCGTTCTAAAAGGTGATATGGAAGAGTTCACTTGTGATGCCCTGATTATTGCAACAGGTGCAACGGCTCAGTACTTAGGTCTTGAATCTGAAGCTGCATTTATGGGTCAAGGTGTAAGTGCTTGTGCAACCTGTGATGGTTTTTTTTACAAAAACCAAAAAGTTATGGTTGTGGGTGGTGGCAACACTGCTGTTGAAGAAGCCCTTTATCTATCCAACATTGCTTCACACGTGACTCTAGTTCACCGTCGTGACTCTTTACGTGCAGAAAAAATTCTTCAAGATCATCTGTTCGAGAAAGAGAAAGAAGGTAAAATCAGCATCACTTGGAATCATCAAGTGGACGAAGTTCTTGGTGACAGAACGTCAGGTGTAACTGCAGTTCGCCTGCAATCTACCCAAGATGGCTCTAAACAAGATGTAGAAGTTACTGGCTTATTTGTTGCCATTGGTCATAAACCGAATAGCGGCATGTTTGAAGGTCAGTTGAACCTTCGTGATGGTTATATTCAGGTTCAAAGCGGTACGGCAGGTAATGCGACTGCTGCATCTGTTCCGGGTGTATTTGCTGCGGGTGATATTGCTGACAGCGTTTACCGTCAAGCGATTACTTCGGCAGGTTCAGGCTGTATGGCTGCACTTGATGCTGAAAAATATCTTGATAATCTGAATTGATGAGTAGGTTGTCATAATTGAAAAAGTGAATAAATGTAAAAACCCAGTCTTCATGATTGGGTTTTTGCACTAAAGAAATCAGATATAAAAAAACAAAAGGGGAAAAGGCGTTGAACCAGAAACAGACGGAAACAGATGTCATCATTATAGGTGGTGGACAGGCTGCTTTATCTACTGCTTATTTTTTAAAGCGCAAGAAAATCCCATTCATTATATTGGATGAGCAAAATCAAGCAGGGGGTGCCTGGCTGCATACCTGGGAGTCATTGCGTCTTTTTTCTCCTAATACCTGGAGTTCTCTATCCGGTTGGATGATGCCCATCACTGAACAGACCTATCCAACACGAAATGAGGTGATTCAGTATTTATCGGCTTATGAACAGAGATATCAATTTCCGATTGTTCGTCCAGTACATGTCGATCGTGTGGAATCGAATGGAAAGTATTTAGACGTATATGCTGGAGAAAAGTTTTGGCGAGCCAAGGCCGTGGTTAGTGCAACCGGGACATGGAGCCAGCCGTTTATTCCTGATTATCCGGGACAAGAAAACTTTCAAGGTACACAGTTACATTCAGCCCATTACATGAATGCAGACCCATTTAAAGGTAAGAAAGTCATCGTTGTGGGTGGTGGGAATTCAGGCGCTCAAATACTCGCTGAGGTTTCACAAGTTGCTGAAACCATTTGGGTCACGAAAACTCCACCTCAATTTTTATCCGATGATGTGGACGGTCGTGTACTGTTTTTAAGAGCGACGGAACGCTTAAAAGCACAGCAAGAGGGTAAAGTCATTGATCAGCCTGTTGGGGGGCTTGGTGATATTGTGATGATTGATAGTGTTAAGGAGGCAAGGCAGAGAGGGGTTTTGCATAGTCGTCCACCTTTTAAATCATTTACCACAGACTCTATCATTTGGCCTGATGGCTCAAAAGAGCAAGTCGATGCGGTGATCTGGTGTACAGGGTTTAAAGCTTCTTTGGATCACTTGAGGACTCTGGGGGTGATAGAGCCAGACAACCTGATAGAGGTTAAGGACGGAAGATCGGTCAAGATGCCGAACTTGTGGTTGGTAGGCTATGGGGAATGGACTGGGATGGCTTCAGCTACGATAATTGGAGTTTCTAGAACAGCGAGAACCACAGTGGAGGAAATCGTTGCTTATCTACACGAAATTGATACTAAAAATTATTTAGAAAAATGAGCTATCTATCTCATTAGATGTGTGATTCATAGAGATCGTTTCAATTTAGCGATCTCTAAATCCATCTTGTAATTGGCATGTTGAATCCGTTCATTGGATGGGTTGTATTGCTTATGGACCTCATCAGAGAAAGGGGTTTCTTCACATAATTCAAAGTACCTTTCCATCGGTGTTTTACCTTTCAAAGCTGAATGTGGTCTCATCCAGTTATAGTAATGCTGCCATTCGGCTAGCTTGTCTTGGATATCTTCAGAATTAATATCGACAGTAGCGTAGAATTCAGATTTATCAGTCTTTTGAGAACGCTCTACCTTGCCATTCAAATGAGGTGAACCTGGTTTATTTGGCCTAAATTTGATTCCATGCTGCATCAATTTTTTCTGTACTTTTTCAGCAAAAAATTCCCGCCCACGATCGGTCTGTATTCGCTGTATGGGAAAAGGCATTTCTTCAATTACACAGTCTAAAAAGTCGAGCGTATTCGCTGCTGTTCGGCGTTTATATATCCTTAAAACGCGATATCGTGTGCAGTCATCGATAGATGTGTACTGATATAGCCCAGGACCCAATTTACAGGTATCCATTTGAATTCTATCGCCTGGTAATGGGCGCTCATAACGAATGAAATCTACTTTACGATGGAATTTTTTAATCGGTTTGACTTGATGGGTGGATAGTACTTTATGGATAGTCGCTAAGGACAACGAGACTCCGTGCAGCCTCATCAATTCTGTTTGCAAGCGTCGAGCACCCAGATTTCTAGCCGAGCGCATTTCCAATATTAAGGCCTCTAGCTCAGCATTGATTTTAGTATTGGGAGATTTTAATGGGCGTTTACTCTGACTACTTAATCCATCAATACCTTGCTCAGAATATCGTTTCCACCACTTGCGTAATGTTGGTCTAGAAATGCCACATCTCCGACAAACTAGGCCAGCATCATTGGTCTCTTCAAATAATTTAACCCATACGAGTCTTTGTTGAATTTCTCTGTTCATAAACACCAATTATATTGAAATGATGTCTATGAATCACACATGTAATGCTTGGTGGTGGAGATAAATCAACTCAACAACAAGACATCGATCGTGCAGTCAAACTATCGAAAACGTTGGAGGATTAAAATGGTTAAAGTAGCTGATTTACCAAGTTTTGATATGGCTGAGTCACTCAAAACTGAAGAAGACATTGTGATGTATCTCAATATGGTTCTTGAAGAGAATGATCCAGCTGAATTAGCTCATGCACTTGGTGTTATTGCCAAAGCTCGTGGCATGACTCAAATCGCTAAAGAAGCAGGAATTGGGCGTGAGGCACTCTACAAAGCCCTACGTCATGATTCAGCACCACGTTTTGATACGATTAATCGTGTAGTGAATGCTTTATGCTTAAAACTCACAGTACAACACGCCTAAGACTTTAAAAAATATAATAAAAATTGGAGCTAAAGGCGCCCATTTTTAGTTTCGTATAAGGTGTATTATGTTAATTTTAGAGAAACTACTAAATTATATTGAGTTGTAAATATTTGAAAATTCCGTTAAGATATTTTGGATTAAATTCTATTCCTAGATAGCATTCGTGTTGACTCATCTCTCCAAAAAACTTTGGTTTTGTTTTCTTATGGTTTTTGCCATAGGATGGAGTAGTGTGTCTGTTGCATCAGTAAAGATAATGCATATCAATATGCAAACTGAAATGAGCCAAGATCATTGTTTAGATCAAGCACAGCAAGTCACTCAACATGGTATTAATCACGAAGTACAGACGAATACCGATTGCCATAATCATTTAGCTCTTAATCAGAATATAGATTACAAAAAGTGTCAGGAATGTTCTAGCTTATCCTGCCAGACACAGATCTCATGTCTTCATTCTTTGCAAAGCTCGCTAGATCCCCTAGATACCTTCTATTCTATAGATCAGCCTAATTTTTATTACCCCAACCAATATCTAAATGGGTATTGGCAAGAAATTTCACGTCCTCCTAAAACTTAACCAATTTTTTTAAAATTTATTTATTTTTCAAAAACTAAGGTTAAGTTATGTCTCATAAAATTAGTTCGTACCTATTAGCAGGTATTTGTTTTGCATCGTCGCCTTTGGTTTTTGCCGAAGTGCGTGAATATCAGCTTGTTATTGATGAAGCAGTGGTCAGCCCAACTGGAAAGCCTGTAAAGCGCATTACCGTAAATGGTCAATTTCCTGCGCCTTTGCTTGAGTTTGAAGAGGGTGATGAAGCCATCATTCGCGTGAAAAATAATTTAAAAAACCAAGATTCTTCTATTCATTGGCACGGACTGTTGTTGCCGGGCATTATGGATGGTGTACCAGGATTTAATGGTTTTAACGGTATTAAGCCTCAAAGCGAGTATGTTTATAAATTCAAGATTCGCCAAAGCGGGACTTATTGGTATCACGCTCATTCTAAAGGACAGGAACAAGACGGCTTATATGGTTCTTTTGTGATTTATCCAAAAGGTAAAACACCATTGGCAGCACATGAAAAAGCTGAACGTGACTATGTGGTGATGTTGTCAGATTTTCATGAAAAAACCAGTGATCAAATTCAGAAAGATCTTAAAATTTCAGCTGAATATTATCAAGATCAGCGTGAAACCTTGGGTGATGTTTGGAAGCAGGTTAAACGTGATGGCATAAAAGCGACATGGTCTGACCGCAAAATGTGGAATCAGATGCGTATGCTAAAAACCGACATGTCGGATGTTACAGGTTATACCTTCCTCATTAATGGCAAAACACCTGAACAAAATTGGACAGGAATGTTTAAACCGAATGAAAAAATTCGCCTACGTTTTGTGAATGCATCTGCGATGTCTTTCTACGATGTCCGTATTCCTAACTTGAAAATGACTGTGGTTAGTGCTGATGGTCAGCCTGTGAAACCCATTTCTGTAGATGAATTCCGTATTGGTACGGCTGAAACTTATGATGTGATTGTGGAGCCAAAAGGTGGACATTATCAAATTGAAGCTGAGTCAATTGACCGTTCAGGTTATGCGATTGGTACGCTACACAATGAACTAAATCCTGTGACACACGGCATTCATATGCCTCAGCCACGTCCACGCTCGCTTTTGACTATGGAAGATATGGGACATGGTGGTGGTGATCATTCAGGAATGGATCATTCGAAAATGAACCACGGCAATATGCAAGGCATGGATCACTCGAAAATGGATCATTCAAAAATGAACCATGGCGATATGCAAGGCATGGATCACTCGAAAATGGATCATTCACAGCATGGCACAGCAAAACCACAAGAAAATGATCAAGTGGTTTATGGTTGGGCAAATGCATCTACACCTGCGGGCAATAAAGCCTTGCAATATAGTGATTTAAAATCTTTAGAACCGCAAAAAGATACTCGTGAAGCTAGCAGTGAATTAGTAGTGCGTTTGGGCGGTACTATGGAGCGTTATATTTGGACGATTAACGGTAAAAAATTCAGCGATGCTGAGCCATTAAAAGTGAAGTATGGCGAGCGTATCCGTATCAAATTTATTAATGACAGTATGATGGCGCACCCCATGCATTTACATGGCATGTTTATGCAGTTGGAGAATGGTCAAGAGTCGGTAGATATGCCGAATAAACACACATTGATTGTACCACCGGGTAAAACAGTGACTGCTTTATTAACTGCGGATGAGTTGGGCGAATGGGCAATCCATTGTCATTTGTTGTATCACATGAGTGCAGGAATGATGAACAAGTTGATCGTGGCAAATGTTAGCGATGAACAAGTGTCTACAACGCCAATTCAAGGTACAAATTCGACTCAAACTCACCAAGTAACTGAGCAAAAAGGAGCTGGACATGCACATCACTAATTTTGTATTTAAAGCGTTTTTTTCTGTTGCGGTATTGAGTTTAACAAGCTTAAGTTTGGCGCACGAAGGGCATCATTCAACTGCTCAGACTGATGGAAAAAATGTACCATCAATGAATCATCAAGCGATGTCTGAGATGGATCATTCACAGCATTCTCCACAAGAGCATGCACAACACATGCAGATGATGGGGAAAATGAATCATGCTGCACATTCAGCACCGATGAACCATCAACATGCAGGTCATCAGCCAATGCATCACAAATCAACAGAGAAACAGCAAGATCAAAAAGTACAGAAAGGAGATCAACATGCGCACCATTAATCTTTTTTCTAAAACTGTTTTAGCAAGCTCTTTGTTGATGGTCAGTGCAGTGAGTTTGGCACATAATGGTGAAGATCATAGTGCGCCTGAAAAAATGACAGTTGCTACATCTTCTAGTCAAAATCAGCCGATGCAAATGGATCGCTCTCAAATGAACCATAGCCAAATGAATCAGGCACAACATCAGGCAACATCTACGGTTAATCATTTACATCATGTACCAGATGCGAATGCTCAGCAGAGTTCGCATTATGATCATCGCTCAGAACACGGTGCGCAAATTTATGCGATTACGACAGTGGACAATAAGTGGCTTGTCAATGAAGATGGCACAGGTGATTTAAAGTCAGAGTTTGAAACCCGTATTGGCACAGATGAAAATAAGGTTTTTATTAAAATTCATGCCGATAAAGAAGAATCGCATGATGCACATTATGATGCCAAACTTTTATATAGCCGTATGATTTCAGACTTTTGGGATGCACAGATTGGTGCACGTTATCGTAGTGAAAAAGTTGAACTCAATGATCATCGCAAAGACACCGAAGAAAATGTTGATGCGGTGATTGGCTTACATGGTATGGCGCCATATTTCTTTGAAACTGATGCTTATCTCTATGCGGGAGAAGACAATTATGCGGGCTTTAGCCTAGAAACGGAACGTGATTTTCTGATTACGCAAAAGTTGATTATTCAACCTTATTTAGAGTTGGATGCTATCTTTAGTGATGACTCTAAATATGCGAAAAAAACTGGTTTAAGCAGTGCAACCGCAGGGTTTGAAACTCGCTATGAAATCAGTAAAAAGATCATGCCGTATATCGACATTGCCTATGAGTATTCAAAAGGTAATGATGAAACGTCGTGGCAAATAGAATCAAACTCTGAGAAAGGTTGGTTATATGGAGCTGGTGTTAGATTTAGATTTTAATTAATTTAATGATTACTAAATAACCTGAGTTCGATATAAAAAAAGAGTAGAAAAAAAGCCCTGTTTTTGTAACATATTGGTTCTCAAGACAAAATGTTATAAAACAAGGCTTCTCAATGGATCATATTACCGAATTATTTTGTATTTTGGATGATTTCTGCAAAAAATTTAATGAATCTTTAGAGAAAGCTTTAATTTCTAATCAAAAAACCAGGTTGAAAAAGTCAGCTTTAAGCTTGTCTGAAGCAATGACCATTGTCATTTTATTTCATCAATCCGGTTTTAGATTCTTCAAATATTTTTATTGCCAAATGATCGTTCCATTCTGGAAATCTGCTTTTCCTAAACTGCTTAGCTACAACCGATTTATTGAAATCATGCCCCGTTGTTTGCAAGCTCTGAGTAGTTTCTTCCATCAGGTGAAAGGAAAAGATACGGGAATCAGTATCATTGACTCCACTAAATTGGTAGTTTGCCATAATCTTCGGATTAAAAGGCATCGTGTATTTAAAGGCTTGGCCGGTCGTGGAAAAAGTAGTACGGGTTGGTTTTATGGTTTTAAATTACATCTCGTTATCAATAATTTAGGTGAAATTATTAATCTCAAGCTGACATCGGGAAATGTTCATGATGTTGCTATATTAGAATCTTTAACTCAAGAATTAAAAGGGATCCTACTCGGAGACAAAGGCTATTTGAGCAAAGCAAAAGCCGAAGCTTTAGCAGCAAGAGGACTGAAAATATTGACCCCATCACGTCGGAATATGAAAAATAAACCCATCCAAACTGAAGAAGAAAAACAATTACTTTGCAGAAGAGGATTGATCGAAACAGTGAATGATCAATTAAAAAATTTACATCAACTTGAACATTCACGTCATCGTTCGGTAAATAACTTCATGGTGAATATCATGGCTGCTGTAGTGGCTTATTGTTTGAACCCCAATAAGCCAACTTTCCAAAATATGCTAAAAGGTTAAGTGGATTTCATCGAACTCAGGTTAAATAGCTTTATTTAAATAAAACTCTAGCTTAATGTGGCCGGAAGCAAAATGTTAACTTATTTTGCTCCCTCCCTCCCATTTAACATTAGAGCTTATACGAAACGTATATTTTAAATATATAAAAATCAGATACTTGTGTTATAGTGATAATGCTCGACGATGTCGAAAAGCTGACTTGGAAACAAGTCGGCTTTTTTTTAAACTGTTTTGATATATTCCGCCAATAAAATTGATTGTTTCTTAATCAAATTAAAACTTTCTTCAATGTTGTCAGCCTTCTCCGGTAAGAAAATATCCCCAATTTCTGCAGATAAAAAGGGGACGGTTTTTATCCGATCTTGTACGCATTTGCTTACGTCAATTCCGGCCCTTTGCGGCTATGCGGCATACTGGAATTTTTCGGCACTGTTGCAAATAGGCTGACATGATAAGCTAAATATCTTATTTATTTCGAGATACAGCAGATGAATCCCTTCCACGGTCGGCACTTTCAAGGTGAAATCATTCTTTGGGCTGTTCGTTGGTATTGTAAATATGGCATTAGCTATCGTGAACTGCAGGAAATGCTGGCCGAACGGGGTGTGAATGTTGATCACACGACTATTTACCGTTGGGTTCAACGTTATGCTCCTGAAATAGAAAAACGTTTACGCTGGTATTGGCGTAATCCTACAGATCTGAGCTCGTGGCATATTGATGAAACCTATGTAAAAGTGAATGGACGATGGTCTTATCTGTATCGTGCAGTCGATCAACGTGGCCATACTCTTGATTTCTATCTTTTTGCTAGACGAAATACCCATTCAGCTTATTGTTTTCTTGGTAAGATTTTGAATCATATCAAAAAATGGCAAATTCCACGAGTCATAAACACTGATAAGGCTCATACCTATGGCCGTGCTTTGTCGCGACTAAAACAGGAAGGAAAGTGTCCTGAAGACCTGGACCATCGACAGATTAAATACAAGAATAACGTGATTGAATGTGATCATGGCAAGCTCAAACGGATCATCAAGGCTACGTTGGGATTCAAGTCTATGAAAACGGCTTATGCCACAATTAAAGGAATTGAGGTTATGCGTGCTCTACGCAAAGAACAAGCTTCATTATTTTATAACGGTAATATTCTAGGAGAAGTTTGGCTAGTAAATAGAGTTTTCGGTCTCTAAGCTTTTTTGAAGGGAAAATCATCGACTCAGATGCCTATTTGCAACAGTGCCGTTGTTAGTGGTTTGACCCACTAACAACTAACACGTTGGCTATTCATTGAGTAAATCCTAAACTCAACTAATTCTTTTATTTATCAGACAACCATTTTTCGACATTCGACGGCACATTCACGGCAAGCATCAGCACATTGCTGGCAGTGTTGATGCTCATGTTGGCTACATTCATCTGCACAGTATTCACAAGCCTTGGCACAAAGCTCACAAATTTCTTTCATAAAAGGAGATTCTTTTTGCTGCATACGAGCACAGAGCTGACAAATATCTGCACAATCTAGACAACGCTGAATACATTCTCGCATCATCTCCAGATTTTCTTCTTTTAGACAGGCATTTGCACAACTGGCACAGGTAAGGGAACAGCTCATACATGCCTTTGCGCAATCTGAAAATTGGATATCGTTCATCATACTTACCTAAAGTCACTTGATTTAGGAATAAGCTAATCAAAAAAAAAGATATACACTAGGACGATTAGGTAAGGGAAAGTAAAATAGTCATAGATTTTGTTAAATGGTTTTAGATGCTGGCTTTGAGTGATTTAGCTGCTCATGTATTCAATACATATAAAAATATGATCTACTTTCATTCTTATTTTTCTATAGTTTTTCTAAAATCACCCTATGCACGTTATGTGAAGTCAAAAAACTGAACCGTACCGGGTTTGTCGGAGACTTTTTATTTAAGTTAGGCCACCTGACCTAACGGGTTAATCTTATCATTGTACATTGCTTCAAACTCAAAAGGCGATACATTGTCAACGGCATTCTAAAATTGACCCCTTTTACCTTACAAATGGCAAAGTAAAATTGACCCCTGAAATCAGAGAAAGAGCGGTTCAATTACTAATTGAATCTGAAAAAGATTATCCTTCTACTTGGGCAGCAATCACAGCTATTGATCCTAAAATCGGTTGTACTCCTGAAACATTGCGTGTTTGGTATCAAAAATATTTAGATCAACAAAATCCTGTCAAAATACAACAGATATCTGATCAAGAAAAAATGAAGGGTAATCCCCCCTAAAATACTAGCTCTTTAAAAGAGGCAGTATTATGCTTTTACAACATGGTGTTTAACTTGAGAAACTGAATTTAAAACAATCTACTGTAACTCTTCCAGACAGATATGAAATTAATCCACCCCTAGCCCCTTAAACACAGCATCTACCGGATCTGCATAAAAGCTGGTCTGGAACTTGGTAAACAGTTCCACAGGAATCGTTGGGATATCTGCCGCACTACTCATTGGCAAAGCAACCTTCTTGGCACCCGCATCAAAAGCAACTTGAAGACATTCGGCAATACTTTCCACCGGTGTCACAGAACCACCCAAGCTCATATCACCCAGTACCACCATCTGACTTTGTACCGATCGTCCTAACAGGCCTGAAGCGAAAGCCACTAAACTTGGCAAGGCAAGATGGCTGAGCGGCCCGGTATTCTGTAACTCCACCACATGTAAGTGGAAGTCATGTTCCAGCACCTTACTGCCCCCCGAGATCCGGGATGCATTGGCCTTGAAGTAGTAAAAAGCAATCTTGACCTGTTCTTTGGCACCGCTTGAATTCCATAAGCCTGATGTCGCCAATTTTCCTGAACCTTTGGTGACTTGAAGTTCTAAGCGGTATAAGCCTGGCATGCCTTTATTACTGAGCCCGATGGTATATAAGAAACCTGGCTTGGCTGGACCTTCGGGAATCAGTCCGCCACCACCCTGCTCTTTGACTGAGACAAAATGTTCTTCTAAGGTATCATTATCGATATAGCTGAAATGCACATCATAGAATTCCATGCCACCAATTTTCTTCAGCTGCTCTTTGACACGCCGGCGTACCTGCAACGCATATTCCAGACATTGCTGTACATCTTCTTTCTCAAACTGACCGTGTGGGTAGAGTAGCTTCATCAATCCAGAAACCGTCTTGCGAACGGCAATCACATCGCGCTGATTCAGGTTATTTCCGAGTTTGAAGTACTTCTCAATGGCATCCGCAAAGCTACGCTTGCGCATTTCCCGGAAGAATTCAGCCAGATAATCAACAATCAGGCCATAACGGTTGGTAAAGAATTCCGGGCGCATTTTCGGAATTTCCCAACCTGGGATATAGGCATGAAAGCGATCAAAGAATGCTGAATCGATCATAGCTTCAGGAAACGGAGCCAATAAGTGGCTAGTCTTCACCAAAGATTCAACACTTTGGTTAATATTACCCACAAAAACCATCGAAGCTGAGGCTTCCATCTGTTCACGACCACGGGCAAAAGATCCTGAGGCCATGTAGTCTTTCATGATCTGTACGCCATCTTTGTCCTTAAAGGAAATACCGGCGACTTCATCAAAAGCTACCACATCCCATAAGCCCACCAGACCAATACGGCGGCTACTCATGTTATAGAACAGGTTGGCGACAGTCGTTTGCCCACCGGAGACTAAAATACTATTTGGTGAACACTCTTTGTAAATATGGCTTTTCCCGGTACCGCGTGGTCCCAGTTCACAGACGTTATAGTTATTTTCAACGAACGGAACCATACGCGCTAATAGGTGCCATTGCACGTCCTCTTTTAGCGAAGCCGGTTCCATGCCAATCGAACGGATTAAACTCTCGCGCCACTGATCAGTGCTTAACGCTGCTCGTCCATTGAATAGCTCCTCCATATTCATATTGGGCATCTGAATCGGCTTGAGTAAGCTCACGCCAAATGGAGAACTGGTCTGCCCTTCATCAAAGTAGTAGCTGAGTGTGGCGATGACCCAGATACCACCGACCAGCAGCTTTTCATACTCTTTGACAATGCCTGCCGAGATTTCGGCATCTTTGATCCCCAGATTACTAAAGGAGGCTTCGTATTTGTCCTTACGCTCATTCAGCTTCACCGTGACCCGATCAATGACTTTATAACTGCCCCGCTCACGAACCAGGGATTTCACCTTCTCGGCTTCATCCGGGCGGACATAATTCTCTGCCAACACGGTCTTTACGTTACGCAGACCTTGTTCAATGATCTCAGGGTCATCCGAGGCACAGTACATCCCCAGCAGGTACTCAAGTACATAGACCGGGACATTGGCCCCTTCTTTGATCAGTTTAGTCAGATCCTTACGTACCACCCGCCCAGCAAAGTGTTCATTCAGCAGCTGATCCAGTTCTTTATCGTTAGCAGATTCCATGTAGGCTACGCTCTATCGTTAATTCGTTATTAGAAGAAGTCATCGGTAAATGCCAAATCAATGGTGACCTTATAGCGTTGCATCTCGATATTAAGGTCTTTGTCCTTCAGTACCAGGAAGTAATCTTTCTTACGGTCAAAATCAGTGCCAGACAATGACAGTCTGACCTGTTTGACCCGATCGGCAACAGAATCGGTAGTGCTATCAAAAGTCAAAGTTTCTTCACTGGAAACTTTGAGATCCCCATCATAAATGGCAATGGATAAAGTCACTGGCATGATCAGCTCACTGACAGCTTCAGTTTGCATCAAATCAAACTTCTGGATGTTATTGACCATCTTCAGCGTGGATTTGGTAGAAATGACCTCAACTTTACGCTTGGTGCGCTGTCCAGCCTTTTCACCACGTAGCTGTTTTACCGTTAGTACAGGCACTACGATTTCCTGAGGCATGATGCCGCCATGCACGAAACGTGAGCCTCCTACAAAATGGAAACGGTTCGCCCCTTTTGGAATCCAGAAATCAGTCGCAGATAATGTGCCTGCCGTAGCTTGGGTTGAGCCTTTCCAGGCTTCCTTGCTCTCTGGTAAACCATGCCCAATCACATAGCGTTTTTTGCTTTTCAATGCATTGGTCGGTTTTTCAGTCAAGCTTGAACGATCCGCAGATTCCAGTTTACTTTGCTGGAACAAGAAGCCATGGTCGGCTGTGATCAACAGGGTGGAAATATTGAAGTGCATTAAAATTTTACGGCTGAGTTCAGTCAGCTCTTCAATAGCATGTTCCACAGCCATAAAGGTTTCTGATTCTGTCGAGGCGCTGTCACCGCGTGCATCAATCACGTTGTGATAAACGTAAATCAACTCATAGTCTCTAAGTGCTTCACGTCCTTCATCACGCGACCAGCCTTTTACCATTTCAGCGGTTACTGCCAATCCATTATAGGCCGCCAGAATTTTGGATCGTGCTGCAGTCCCTTTGCTGGACTGTCCATCTACTAAAACATCATCCCCTGCGGCCTCTTTGTACTCCAAAGTCTGATGCGGCAACAACGAGGCCATGCCAAGTGTGGTGTAACTTGGGACAACGCCCAGCTGTGAAGACAAGGTCGCTTCGGAATAACGCTTTTCATTAATACGATCACGCAGCTCTACCGCAGCTTCATAGCGGAAAGCATCACTGATAATTACCACAATACGGCGTTTCGTTGCAGAACTGAGTAAGGGTCTGACGTGAGTATCGTAGAAGTTCTGCTGATTTGGGATATCTGCCACTTTCCAGACATTCAAGCGTTGCTCAGCTTCAACCCGCTCTCCCCAGTTACGTGCCAAGTGGTCAATAAACCAGTAGGAATAGCAATTTTCGACTTCTTCATCAAGTTTTTTCAGGATATCGACATGAGCGCGTTGAGAAGCAGCACTGTAGTGGCGATAGGCCATATCAAAGCGATACAACTCTTGCTCGTAGGCTGTATACAAGGCTTCACTGGAGTCGAAATAGAACCCAGAATCAAACTGCAGTCGCAGACTGAACAGCTCAATCGCTGCCTGCAACGCTGTATAGACGGTACGGTATTTACGGCGGGTTGCATCGTCCTTATGTTTGGACGCCCAATAGCCATCCAGACGGGTAGAAATAATCGTTCTGAAATGTTCCAGTTCAGCTTTGGCTGCTGCAGGGATATGACTGGCCAAATCAACAATGATCTTTTGTTCAATCACTTCAAAGGTCATGACATCGAGCAGCTGCTCAAGATCAAAAGCCCCGACCTTCTCCTGGATCCGCAGTGCATTGGCCACGGTCTGGGAGAGTGTATCGAAGGTTGGGTAGTATTTGGAGCTGTCTCTCCAGCGTGACAAAAAGGCTCTGGCTGTTGCACGGGAGCTGACTGATGACATCACAAGTTCTTGAGCCCATAGCGGTATATCGCCCAGGCTTTCACAGAAACCTGTGCTCATCAAACGGATAAAGAACGTACCGAGCTTGAATGGTGCTTCCCCATTCAATTCTTCAACCGATGCTGGATAACCAATTTCCGCCTGTAATGCGGTCACCAAAGCCGGCACCAGTTGGAATTTTTCCAGTTCAGCAAAGGATTCTGGATTGACTTCCAGAGCCAGGTTCTGCTGTACCATTTCATCTGCCAACGCCAGGACAATATGCATCAGCTCGGCACTGTCGGCCTTGACCACAGCTGCAATCATGGCCATATCCAGATCCTGTGCATCTGCATTAGGCTGGATATAGCGTTTCAATGTACTCAGACGCGCTTTGGCTTTGAGGAATTCTTCACGTTTGGCCAGATGTTCTCTTAAACTTTGTTGTTGTAAACCGAGCTCATTGAAAATAATCGAGAAACGATCGGCATAGAAGCTGCGTGAATACAGCTTGATGTCCAGTAACCAGTCTTTTTCGGTTTCAGGCTCAGCACTTGGGAAATACAGCAAGTATTTGCCCTGCTGATCCTCAAGTTCCAGTTTAAGCTTAATCGCAAGGCTGGATTCGTCTGCCATATTCAGAATCTGGACATCATTTAGCTCTAGGGCTTTGATTTCTTCAGTAAATGAATGCTCTGCATCGTACCAAAAGACAATTCGGTGCTGTTCAGTATAAAAGGCTTGTTCCAGGCCTTGCTGTAGTTGACTTAAGTTCATGCAACCACCTCTGCATGATCTAGTGTGGAAGAAAAGCTATTCATCACTTTTCCCCCGTCACAGCTTTAACTTCAGCCAACAAGTCCCCAAACTTGCCGTAGTTCACTTTCACCCCATCATCTAGATCCAGTGATATACGCTGATCGGCATAATGGCGCAGTTTTTCTTCAAAGCTACTCAGTTCAGCCTGTTGCTTATGCAGATCCTGCAGTTTTTTCTCGATACGTTTGATTTCAGCCGCAGAGTCACTACTTTCTTTCGCTGTTTCCAGAGAATTAGCATAGGCAGCCATTTTGGAAATCAGCGGCATGACGTATTCAGTACGCATACGCGCCAAGGTACTTTCGTTATAGCGGTGCAAGTACACCAATGCCTGGAAAGCACCTTGTTTACCACTGCTAAATAACCAGTAGATCGGACGCTTTTTATAGGTCTGCATATGGTCTTTATAGAATTTGCTGGCTAGGTAACGGCGAATCGTATCTTCAGCGGTTTCACTGGCTTTTTTATCCAAGCTTTCTGCCAACCACTGCATATTGGCATCCAGCGTTTCTTTGCCCCAAACAGCAGTTAAGAACTCTTGGATACGATGTGTTGCATCATCTTCAAACCAGTGCATTTCGGTGAGTGGAATAATACCGTCAGCATCGGCTGGGAATGTTTGATAACGGCTGGCATCAAAGTCTTGATTGCCTGCATGGGCATAGATCAGACCTGGTTCGTCCAAGCTATAACGCCCCATCATGCAACCAATAGCATAAGACACTAAACGCTGGCTGTCTTTTTCACGGTTGGCACGGGTCAGAGTGATTTGCTCATCCGGTACATCAGGCGTCAGTTCGTCCTGTAAGCCATAAGCGTCAATAAACAGCTTGTTGTTTTCTTCTTCCAGACGTTTCATCTCAGCCACGGCATCAGCATTTTGTTGCTGCCATGTATTAAAGGCTTGTTCTAGTTTTGGCTGCTGAGTACGAATAATTGGGTTTTGAGCAAAATCCCATGAGGTTTCGTAGGAGTTCCAATCATATGTGGATAGATCTATAGCTTTTTCCACTAGAATATCCAAAGTGTTATATGAATCTTTTATTATAGGAAGATTTAAAATATGCCCTAATTTAAAGTCCATTGTTGGAGCTAACATTCTAATGAAATGATTAGTAATAGATGAGTTCAAAAAAGCTAGGATTTTTTTACTGTTAAATTTATCTATAATAAAACCCATCGGTCCTTTTGCATCAAACATATAGCCAGATGGAACAAAGCGTACAGCGAATGTACCGCTTGAAATGCCGGACCATGTAAAACCAGACTGAAAACCGTATTGACCATTATAGTTATGTGAACGTATCCGACCTGTATCAGAATCTATAAGATGTTTAACCTCTTCTCCGTCATTGTACCAATTAACAATATATTCACGATTACCAGACCAGCGTCTAAATTCACCACCTTTGATATATGGAAAAAATTTCTTTTGGCTTTGATATGCTTCATTATTATTTGTAATATTGAATCCGATATTATTTAAATCAACTTCTTGCCATAAACGTAGAAATTTTTCATTACTTCCTGTCGTGAGTCCTTCTCTTGTCTTAACTAATAATGACAGCTTATCAAAACTGTTAAATATTTTTAAAATATCCTCACTAGCCCAATAAGCTATTGGACTACCTGGAATTTTCTTAAAGTCATCTGGTTTTGCTGTTTTTAGTCGTTCATTTTGTACAGGGAATTGTTTGGGGATGCCAAATTCATTTACATCATCATTTTCACAATAAGAAAAACTACCTTCATAATTATTAACATGGTTATTTAGCATGACAGTAGCAGCCGTACCAAAGGCAATTCCCATTACTCCATTGCCCATATGCACCATACAAGACAAAGTTCGATCATGTAGCAACTTTTCACGCATTGCTTCATAAGAAGATAAGAACATCCAGCTTTGCATAGTGACCATGCTGTTAAAGCCACTGTTCTTACACCAAGCAAAACCACGTTCAATAAACATGGCAAATAGATCTGACTTGCTGTCTGGGAATTTCTTTTTAGCAAAATCTTTCAGTGCTGTGTTCATGCCCTTAGCACCCATATACGGCGGATTCGCAATCACAGCATCATATTGTTTGGCCAATAACATGGCTTGCTGAACGAGCGGTAACAGTTCTTGTGCTGACTGCTGACTAAAGATATCGCCTGATTCTAATGCTTTATTCAGCTTGCTTTCTAACTCAGGCAGTTTCTTCGCAAATGCTTGAGGAATTTGAATCAAAGAACCAAAGGTCGAAGCATGTTCAAATAGGTCTAGCAGTTCTTTTAAATCGGTCTGAGCAATACCAGTACTTGCCAAATCCTGACTGAATGCATCCAAACGTTCAGGTTGGCTGTCTTGCAACGCAATAATATTCAGCTTCGGTGGATTGCTAAATAAACGGCGGTCGTCCTCACGCGCTTTCATTAACAATGCAAAACTAGCTAATTGTGCTGCACGGGTATCAATATCAATCCCGTACAAGTTATTTTCCAGAATCAAACGTGGAATATCCCGGCTACGGTAACCACGTTCTAAGTAAATCGCTTTTAAGCAGTCATAGGCTTCCACCAGAATATGCCCCGAACCACAAGCCGGATCCAGTACAGTAATGCTTTCAGGGTTTAAGCTATCGCCATCTTCACTGATCCGCACATCTATCAACTGTTTCAGCTGTGCATTGACTTCGTCGCTTTGCTCAGCCGGCTGAATATAGTATTCCCATGCGCTGGCCAGGGTACTTTCTGGATGGGCCATCATCCATAAACGACCGACACTGTTCTGTACCAAATATTTCACAATCCAGTTCGGGGTAAATAACTGTGTCGCGGCAGGAATGTCCTCACTCTTGACGACTTTACCAATCACCTGGTCTTTCTTTTCAGAAATATAGAACTGATACAGCCAGCCAATAATCTGCACATCCGACCAGTCTTCTTCCGGAATGCTGCTGACCAAATCACGAATCAAGGAATCGGTTTTGGTTAAATTGTCAGGTAATAACAGTTCTGACTCATCAGAAACCTGTTCAAACAGCAGTGGCATCACCTGATTTAACGCATGACAATGCGCCAGTAACAGTTCCCGGTACAGCTCTTCATCTTTATTGCCATCCAGCTTAAGCTCAGCCACACGGCTAGCATCTAAACCCGGTAGGTCGATATCCAGACATTCTTCCAAAATCTGGGGCAAGCCGGCACTACCATCTGCACTGCTCAGTACACGGCGGCCATGATCCAGTAAGCCTTTGCATTCCATATAGCGAATGGCACAGAGACGGTTAAACCAACTGTAAGCGATATAATCAATCGTCTGCTCAAAGCTAGTTGCTTGAATGCGTTTGATCAGCTTCTCACGTGGTTTCATGACGGATAGCGGAAAAACCTGATCGCCAATCAGCAGCAAGTCGCCTTTCTGTTCTGCCGGTAAAATGCTGTCTGCGGTGATGCCATATTTGGCAGCCTGCTTGCGCATGGCTGCGATAAAATCATTTCGTGCTTGCGGTGCGTATTTTTTAATATTACTGGTATTCATCTTTAAACCTTTAATTAATGACTGATGCCGATATCCCTAACCCAAGTTAGCGGATACGCACACGCTTTTTATCACCCACAATTTTTTTCAATTCAGCTTTGAGTGCGTCTACAAACTGATCTACTGACTCTTCTGTTTCCAGATAGACACTACTTGAGCTTTTGCTGTAAATGCTGGCGACATCGACTTCGACAACAGGTTTCGGTGGCACTACGGCTGTCACAGGCTGTACCGGACTCGCAGCAGGTGCTGATGTAGCTGGGCTGGAGGTGGTTGCAGTGTTGGTTACACTCTCTGCTTTGCTCTGAGCCAGTTGTGCCGCTTTGGCCTGACGCTGGATTTCCGCCTCAACTTCGCTTTCCAACTCATACAAGGCTTCATCAAAACGCTCGACGCTGGTTTGGGTTTGCAGCATATAGATGGTGGACAGGCTAGTTTCCACTTCAATATCCGCTTTGAACAATTGCAGCGGACGCAGTAGCTTGTTACTCAATTCAGCGGTAGCGATGCCACTGTTTTTAATCTCAGCTTCTAACTGCTTGATCTTGTCATCAATGTGTTCTATTGCCTGATTGCGCTTCTCAGTCAGCAATTGCTCATTGACGCTTTCCACTGTGCGAACCAAATCAGCCACTTTATTTAACAGGCCATAGGGCGATTCAAGGGTGGCAATACGGTGTAATTCGGAGAGGGCTTTTTTTGCCACCTCATCACTGCCCAGCGCCTGTTTGTTTTTCTCAAAATGACGTAGAGCCTGCTGCAGTTGCTGCCAGCTTGGCATCTGGTTAGTGAAGAACTCATGAATATCACGATAATCTTCTTCCAGATCCAGATAGTCGTCCTTGTTCTCGACCACGGCCTTAAAGAAATCAAAGCTGTCGCTATTCGCCAGCAAACGCTCCAAAGCCAGAATCGATTTTTCAATCACTTTCTTGCCCGGGAACTGTCCGACATCAGTTTTACTCTTATACGACTTAAAGTTGGCTAACCAAGTCTTAAAATGCTGCAAATAGAATTCAAACAGCTCTTTTTCTGTCGCTGGTCCCATGGCCGAGAACAGTTCTTGGGTGAGTTGGCGTGCCTGTTTCAACACCTGATCATCAGTCTGGCGCTTTTTAATAATCGACACATCACGGCGACGGCGGCTGTTTTGTAAAGGCTCAAAGGCATCTTTTAACTGTAAGCTGCCGCCATTTAGCTGCAGTGAAACCCGCCCCATTGCCGCCAACTGCCCCACCAGCAGTAAAATCTCGGCATCCGGCCAGCCATAAGGACGTTTGGCAAAACGATCTATCACATCTGAGACTAGAATACGCTCTGTACCAGTGGCCCGTAGTGCAATGTACTGCTCCACTTCCTGTAGGGCTTTCGGATTGCTCTGTCCGCCATCCAGAGACAATCCGAGCTGCGCCATATCATCCACAGTCAAGACGGCGTTCAGTTCACGCCAGGCATCCTGCTGATAGACCTGCAAATAGCTCAGTTTGGTATAGGTGTTTTCCAGCAAATAACGACAAGCCTCATCCAGCTTGGTGGTTGGACTTGAAGATGAAAGTTGTAGATGTTGCCCCAAGGCATAACTTTCCGCGTCCAGCAACATTTCTTCGACCCGGGCACGCAGGCGTTTTTTACGCTCCTGGTTCTCACGGCCACGGTCTGCCAGAATACGGGAAATATCGGACTGAGTGCCATCATCATTTAAGCGGATGAATTTATTGGTTTTCAGCCAGGTGCGCAGTTCATTAAAGAACTGTTTATCGTCTGCCAGTTTAAACAGCACTTGTCCTTCGGCCTGAGTACTTTTACCAATACAGTAAGCTTCGGTGTAAAGATTGTATTCCGTATCCAGCGGAGAAATGATTTCAACTTTCAAATCGCTCTCATACTTGCCATCCAGGCTATGGCTATCTAGGAAACGACCAATCTGATAGTCCATCTTGTTGGCTTGATGGCGGTATTTGTTCTGATCGCGCAGTAAATCTTTAAAGATCAGATTGGCTAACTCTTTATTTTCTTCTGAAGCTGCTAAGTCAGTGGCTTTAATTTTGCGGGTAATGTCCCGCTCTTCATTGGTCAGGAACAGGAACTCATCGCCATTCCTCGTAATCAGGCTCTCTTTTTCCAGACGCTGCAGGCTCTCTTCAATCCGCTTGCGCAATGCCAGCTTATCTTCATCAATTTTCTCAATCGACAAAGTCACCAGGTTATCCAATGTGCCTTTGATGATATCGACA
The DNA here is from genome assembly GCF_000369685.1 of Acinetobacter sp. CIP 102136. Classification (GTDB taxonomy): domain Bacteria; phylum Pseudomonadota; class Gammaproteobacteria; order Pseudomonadales; family Moraxellaceae; genus Acinetobacter; species Acinetobacter fasciculus. The sequence continues at coordinate 116,905 of NZ_KB850147.1, read as the reverse complement.
TAGCGGATCATGAACAGGGTACGCAGCATCTGCACATCAAAACCATCCAGGGTCTTGTTCTGCCCTGCCTGGTCGATGGTACGTTTAACCGCAGTATCCAGGAAACCTTCGACTGAAGTATAGAAGCGGTGGAAAGGAACCAGGGCACCGACTTCATCTGTAGCAATCGCATTCGCGGCCATCTGGAACGCATCCAGCATGGATCGTTCACCATAGGCCAGGTGGGCACCGGTCGCACCGACCTTACGGATTTCCTCAAAAACTTTCTGCACCAGCTGGAAATGGTACGGCGCAAACGGATAGTTATGGATAAAGCTGTCTGGACCCTCATAATTTTTGAGGGTCGGGCCTGAACGGTCAAAGGTAATCTGGTTTTTTAAGATGTCACCCTTTTGCTCAAACACCGCTCTAAGCAAAGCTTCAGCTTCCGGGGTTTTACGTAATAAACGTTTCTGGATGACTTCATCGGTATTGGAACTGGACAGTGATAACCGGGTTTTAAAACGCCCGGCAATCTTGGAGAAGTCATTGGCTTTGGAAGAAGACATCTCACCTAAAACAGCATCGATGTCTGCCTGTGAGGTGACAATAATCCAAGCGCGGCCTTTACAGATCGTACCTAGGTTTTCAGTAATGGTTTGCAGTGTCAGCATCAAGCGGGTATCGCTGCCAATAAACTGCCCCACTTCATCCACCAGAAACAACATGCGTTGCTGGGGTCCTTTGCTGTCCAGGTATTCTTTCACCCACTGACAGAAGTTTTCAACCGAAACACTAAAGGTCTGCTCAGAATCCTCAAACCATTTATGCGTAGCTTCAGCAGATAAGTTGAGGGCTTGGGAAATTGCGGTTTCGACATCATCCTGATAGAACTGATAGCCGTCACGTTCTTCTAGCCAAGACATGCCGCTAGATTCTTCAAAAGCTTGTTTAAAGCGCTCATACACCCCTTTCTGGCTCAGGTGACGTTCCATATGGGCAATATGTGGATGGTCAGCACTAAAACCCTGATATTCGTTAAACACGCGTAAAAACACATTCAGAATCGGATTACCGTCATCATTGGAGCTGGCTTTACTGTCGATGTTAAACAGGATGACATCGGCATGATGACTAACCGCCTTGCCAATGTCTGCACGGATAAAGGCATCCCGGATTTTGCTTTCATCAAAGAATTCTGCTGCACTACGCTCGTTACCTTCCGCGTCACGTGCCACTTTATTGGCCAGAATATACGATAAGGTTTTCAGGAAGTGTGATTTACCTGAACCAAAGAAGCCTGAAATCCACACACCGACTCGGTTGGCAATCGAAGGATCGCTTAGGTCTGTACCATAAGACTGGAAAAAGTCCCGAAAATGCTTTTCCAGTTCATTGGTGACCACATACTCATCGAGTTCCTGATATACCGTGGTATTGTCATTCTGATCTGCCTTGACCACCCCGTTAATCGCACGATCTAATGGCTTGTAAAAAAGTTCTTTAATGTTCATCTCAATCCATTCCCCCGAATTCTTATTTCTATTTGCCGTGTTTAAGGCACTAATCTGAATGCTCTGTAGTAATTGTTGCTTGGAATTTTTCCAAATAAACTCATCGCTTGACCGTCGTAATAGCCTGGGTAAAACAGCACCACTGGCTTATGCCCCAGTAACGAATGCAAACTGTTCAATAAGTGATGGGCACGTAACAGTGGCCAAACCGACCCAACCCCAGTCATCAACACAATATCTTGCGCATTGGTGGCATATTTACTCACCAGATAAGGCGCGAACTTATCCATATGCAGTGGACCCTTTAAGGCTTTGAGCAGCGCTTCATCGCCTTTGGCTTTTTGCATTTGAATGGCTTTATCGATGAAGTTACGCTCAGCCAGATAATCCACCACGGCTTGCAGCAGGTTGATATTCACCACCTTCAGCTGACTGTGTTTTTTCTCCAGCATCCCGTCTAGAAAATGCAGATATTCGCGCACCTTCAACTCATCTTCAGGTGCATAATCAAAAATCCAGAAGCCAATTTCATTGCCCAGTCCTTGCCCGGTGAGAAATTCGGTTGAAAGTATTCGCTCTGGAATCTGGTTCAGACGCTCATGTATTTTTTGACTCATTGCTGCCCCTCTACAACTAACGCGTCCATACCGACACTTCCATAGATCTTTTAATGCGTTGTTTATAATGTTCTTCCAACAGGCTACGCAGCTCTGCTCTGACGATCACGCGCTGCAACTCCAGCTTACGGGTACTTTTTAAGTAACCGGCTTCTGCCAGCATGCGAAACACCACCTGCCCCATTTTTTTCTTGCTGGACTCTTTCCAATCACAGATATCCGGATCGCGTTGTGAGCGTTCATCCAAAAAATCTGACCAGATATAACTGTCCAAGTGTTGCGCCTGAGAGATATAGGCATCCCTCATCACCGTTTCCATAAACTCAAGCAGCAACAGGTTGCGTTCCAGTGCGCCACAAAAAGCCACCTGGGTCGCCAGCTCATCGTCCCCATCCCGCAAAGCTTTCCAGAAATCAGGCTCTAAGCGCTCAAGACGCTTACGAATGGCAGTGGCGTTACGTTGGGCTGAAGCAGGCGTTCTTTTTTGCAGAATATTGTCAATCTGAATTGCCTGATGCCATTGTTCTGGAATCGCTTCTCGTAATAACAGATCCGCGATCAGCCGGCTTTCACGCACCATCAGGGAGCCACCAATCAGGTCACTGTCATAATGAAATTGTTCTAACATGGCCAATCTCCTATGAGGCCTGATCAAACAGGTAAGACGACAGCTTTTCGATATCTGAGCGTTGTAGTACCAAGGGATATTTCAAGGCATCATCCGCCTCAGCCAGCGTGATCGCGGCCTGATATCGCTGCAAGGTATAGTGAGCCAGGGCTTTTTTCACCGGAATCTGTAATCTGCCATCAGGCATGCCGAAGTCTTTTTCGACCAGCGCTTGTTGTGATGAGTTCAATTTTGGATTAGGGATCAGCGTCAGTACAATTTCTTCATGCCATTGCTGATCCTGAGCAGGGTCTACTGACTCAATCGCCACCACAACAGGTGTGCGATCAATTCTGGAGAGTAAAAAGTCCTTAAACTGCTTGCTCTGATGGCAATAGGCACGGACATGCCAGCGAAAACCGGTATACACCAGGGTGTGTGGGGAAATGATGCGTTCATGCCACTGCGGATTCTGCATCGAGGCATAAATCATTTTTAAAGTGTTTTGGTTTCGGCAGGCACGCAAAACGTCCCGAATCACTTCAGGACGTACACTGCGATCAGGTAATTGAACTGCTGCAAGATTCGGTTCTGGTGTCGCAATCAGGGTATGCGATTCACTAACCAAACCTGACAGCATATTGAGATATTCATTGATATGTACGGTAGTCAGCACCGGTTGAAACGTGGCTTTAGGCACATAGCCTTTTACGGAGGGATCATGAACCAAGGCATCTGGGTTATACAGCGTATTGTAACGCTTGATATCCGCAGAAGCCTGCTGTCGACTGAGCCCAAACCAGCTCATTAAACGATTGGTAACCAAACGACCTTCCCAGTAAGCAAGCAGCTCGATCGCTCGCATTCGTAGCAGGACTTCATGCTTATCTGTCGTCATATACCAATCAGTCAATAAATAGCAGCTTTAAGATTACCCTACAGCAAATATACAGTAAACATTTTTGACGGTATTTAAAGGTAGTATTGCAATCACCAGATAAAAAATATACTAGTATCCTGATGATAGCCGTCAAAGTACGATCTCTAGCAGATCATGGATCCTAGTATAGCGCGTGAATTGAGCTAAGTTTTAGAATGAGAGCAATATGGGTTTTAGATTTCGTAAAAGTATTAAATTATTCCCGGGTTTTAAAATTAATCTGACCCATAAAGGCATCAGCAGTGCCAGCATTGGCAAACCTGGTGCTTCTCTAAATATTGGGAAAAAAGGTACGCGAACCAGTGTCGGTATTCCAGGTACGGGACTATCTTACTCTAAACACCAGCCTTACTCTAAAAAGACCCGTGTTCCACAACCGACATCGCTAGAACACACGGAATATAATCCTCAGAATTTAGAACAACCGAAGACAAAGATCTGGCCTTGGATTATTTTTGGAATATTGTGTTTTATGGTGGGTGCCGTCATTTTTTAGCAAGAACAGCATTGTATTTTAATCAAAAAAAATGCCCAGATGGATGAATGGGCAAACTAAGGAATTAATATCCTTCAGAAACTCCAGCGCAATTCTCGCTCCTACTCTATCCGTTATTTAAATAAGCGACTGTGGCTCACAGCATATTGCTGATCGCACAGCTTAAAAGTAAGTTTTGTTGTAGTTTTAATGAATTGCGGTTTTTTAAAGGAGCTTTTTTATAGCTTCATTATTTTGTGTGTTTTTTTAATTATTCAGACTATTCTAAATAGTCAGTACGTAATAGTATCACCTGTTGATCTTGGTATTGGCGATGAATGGTTACATCCATTTTAGCAATTGTTTGTGAGGTTAAATCTGACGGCTCACGTACTAATAAGCCTTGTAATGTTGTTAGTAAACTTTTCATTTTGCAATCCCCTATTTGATTTAAATCAATCACATGAATAGTACTATTTTGTAACATCAATATTTCAATACGATGAATCAAAGTGATATTAAAAGGACTGCCCCCTGTATATATAGAAATCAGTCCTTAAAAACGGCTTAATCAACGATCCAACTTTATAGAATCGGATCGTTTAGGCGTTATGTTCAGGTTAAGAACAAGAGTATTGACTAACCATGACTTGCAAGGCTGGTTAGGGTAAATCAGCCAGACCAAAGCCATATCTTGCTGATAAATTAGTACAAAAGCTCGTCAAACAAATCCGCTCTAGTCTCCTCTAAGCTGATATCTGATTTTCTTCTATTACAGAGCAGATGAACCAGCAGACCATTTTCTAGCACACCTTGCCCACCTGCGGCTTTGGTAATCCTATGATCCGATTCAGTAGAATCGAGATAGATTAATCCATCACAAATGGGGCAAAAGTTATGATTACCCACTAGAAAATTATGCTTAAGCAAATTTTTGGTTAATGCTGAAAAGGCCTTGGGCTTTGATCGAGAAATTGGATTGTCGATGCCTACACTCCACTTTATTTATTTTCAGACAGCAACCAATCAAGAGCGTTCATTTTTACAATACCATTATAATTGGCTTCAGTCCCTATGGTGTCTAAGGTAAGTAAATACTTGGGATATGAATCAGAAATTTTCTGTAATGGACGTAACTCTCGGCTTAGTGTCTCCTCATTGAGCGTTTCTAATGCCACCTGATAATAAGTTAAATTCTGTAAAGTATCGACAGCAACAAAATCAATTTCATATTCATCAACCCGCCCTACATAGACCGTATAGCCTCGTCTGACAAGCTCAAGATAAATCACATTTTCTAAAATATGACCTTGATCAGCATTAGCATCAGGCAACATAATGCGGCGCAATCCGACATCAACTAAATAGTATTTTTCAGAGGATTGTAATAACTCACGCCCACGTACTTTAAATTGTGCGGCGCTATAAAATAGCAAACTGTCCTGTAAGCCCCGAATATAGCGCTTCACTGTTTCAAATGAGATTTTAACCCCGCTTGAAACAAAGGTATTTTTAATTTTATTGATGGAAATGGGTGAGCCTGTCACGCTTGCCAAATATCTTGCGACACGCTCGAGAGAGTTAATATCGGCAGTATTTAAACGGGGAATAACATCTTTAAACATTACACTGGCATAGACTGCTTGCAAGTAATCATAGGTTTCCTGCTGGCTGGTCATGGCAAGCGTATAGGGGAAACTACTTCGCGTGTACATAGCATACAAATCACGATTGGATAATTGTTGGATGATCGGATTATTTTCAATATGCCACTGTTTAAACTCTTGGAATGACAAGGGTAAAACATGTTGCTCGATATAGCGTCCTGTGAGTAAAGTCGCAAGTTCTCCACTCAGAAAGAATGCATTTGAACCTGTAATATATAAATCGATATAATCCCGAACATATAAAGAGTCGACTACTTTTTCAAAATTGGTAACATGTTGTATTTCATCTAAAAAAACATAGTTTTTCTTACTTTCATCAACTTTGGACAATACATAATCATGTAGTTTACGGTAATCGGTGAGTTCTTCAAATTCCATAAATTCAAAGTTGATGACAATGATGTTTTCGGCTTGTACCCCCTGTGCTTTTAGGTCTTGTTGAAACATCGCCAGCAAGGTGGATTTTCCAGAGCGACGTACACCCGAAAGCACTTTAATGACATCACGGTTTTGCCATGTATTCAGAAATTTTAAGTAGCCATCACGTCGAATATTAGCGCTTCTCATTGCTTACACTTGAAATCTAAAGTTTTAATTAATTCTATCAAAGTTTAGAACCTAGATGTAAAAATATTCAATTTTAAAAAAAGTTTAAAGTTTAAGTGAAACATTCAAAGCTACTGTTGAAGCATGCAAACAGTAGATCTGATAAAAATCCAAATTCTGTCTTTTTAATTATTTTCCATGTCATGTTATGTCATTGATGCTGCGACTTAACTGCTATATAAATTAAGTGAAAAGTAAAAGGAATTAATATGTTAACTAGAGTGGAACTCATTTTTGTTGTGCTGATGGTCTCAGCCTTAATCCTAATTGCTTATGAAATGCTAAAAGGTTTATTTTATAGCATCTATACAATTTTTGATCAAAAAAAAGCCCACAGAGGGAATCTATGGGCGAAACTAAGGACCTTGACGGTCATTCAGAAACTACAGCTAGTTTCTGGTTGTGATTCTAGACTGAATTAAAAATAACCACATTGGCTGAATGTATCACAAGTTAAATCATGTGATTAATCATTGATACATCTGCAAAAATGAGCTCATCGCTCTGTTGATTAATACAGTAATTCACCAAACAAATCCGCTCTAATCTCTTCCAGACTCAGATCTGATTTCATTCTATTACAGATGGGATGAACCAGCAGACCATTCTCTAGAACACCTTGCCCACCTACGGCTTTGGCAATCCGATGATCCGATTCAGTAGAATCAAGATAGATCAATCCATCACAAATGAGGCAAAAGTTATGATTACCCACCAGAAAATTGTGCTTAAGCAGACTCTTGGTTAATGCCGAAAAGGCCTTGGGCTTTGACCGAGAAATTGGACTAATCGACTCCACATATCCCACCACATGCTTGACGACTGCATCATCATAACCACCCAAAAATCTTTCGACATAAAACTCGTTAAAGTTTATGTACTTGAAGGCCTTAGACATGGACAGAATAAAGGTATTCAGGCATTCCTCATCATCAAAATCAACTTCCATTTCCAAGCTTAAGCAAATAAAGGCTTTATAGACAATTTGTAGCCGATCATAGCCCTTGATACCACTGCCGAACTTGCCGACCGTTTCAGTGGTCGCCACGGGGAAATTAGCAATCAAGAACTCAATACTACGGCGTACCCGGGTGAAGTCTTTGAAACTAATCGTTCGATGATGAATCTGCATGAGGCTTTCATGAATTTCATACACAATTGAAAACCATGCAAGAAAAGAAGTAATCTGAAAACGCTGGTCCTTATAAAAATATAAGTATGGATGAAAGCCCAAACTCGGAACCCCAGTATTTTTTACAGGCGTCGCTATTCTGCAAAGAATGGTCAACAGATGCGACATCAGGTTTTCAACGCGTTCCCCCTGATTCAGACTCATAATATTATGAATCTGATCACCAGCAATGATATTCATCAACTCATTGACCAAGCCAATTTTTTTGCCATGACTCATTTCATTGTCTAATAAAATGGTCGAAAAAAGGAGCTGATGGATCCTCTCCCCTAACTCAATCAGCTCATTTAAACGTGTATATTGGAGCTCTTCCAAGTTAGATTTATTGTCATTGATATAACAACAGGCATAGATCGCATAATAGGCGTCACTCCCGCGACTTCTGAGATGATATTCCTCATATTTATCTAGACGTTTAGTATCTGAGTTAATCGATTGAAATACCCGTCGCGCATCTTCTGGAGTCCCCAGTACCTGCCGGAAACTGATTTTAATATCGCCTAATTTCGATTTTTTTCTGCAAATTCGGCATCAGTACAAATTTTTTGAAAATCAGCAAGATCTCCTAAATAATAGAGATGGTCCCACTTGTTTGAACAACTAAAAGCTTATTTATAAGTGATATTCTGCTCTAGTTAAGCTACCTTATTTTGTTGTGGTAGCTGGTCATAGTAAAACTCATCTGGAGTCATTTTGTCCAGACTCGAATGAGGTCGTTTCAAATTATAAAATTCAAAATAGGCATTTAATTGCTTTTTCGCATCAAAAACATTGCTGTAGGCTTTGAGATAAACCTCCTCGTATTTAACGCTCCGCCATAATCGTTCAATCATCACATTATCAACCCAACGACCTTTACCATCCATGCTGATTTGGATGTCATTTGATTTTAACACTTCAATAAATGCATCACTGGTAAATTGACTGCCTTGGTCTGTATTAAAGATTTCAGGTCGGCCATATTTTTCAATAGCTTCATTTAATGTTTCTATACAAAATGCAACCTCCATACTAATCGATACGCTATGGGCAAGCACCTTACGGCTGTGCCAATCAATCACAGCACATAAGTAGACAAAGCCTTTTGCCATAGGGATATACGTTATATCCGTTGCCCACACTTGATTACTCCGTTGAATATTCAATCCTTTGAGCAGATATGGATATTTACGGTGAGCTTGATTGGCCTGACTTAGATTTGGTTTACGATATAACGCATTAATGCCCATTTTCTTCATTAAAGTACGTGTATGACGTCGTCCTATATGATGTCCTTGACGGTTCAATAAATCACGCATCATACGGCTACCTGCAAAAGGGTATTGCATATGTAATTCATCAATACAGCGCATCAGCTTCAGATCTGATGCACTCACAGGTTTTGGGCGATAGTAATAACAACCACGGGAGACTTTCAGTAGCTTAGCTTGCTTAGATACTGAAATCTGAAGTGAGTCGTCGATTAACTTTTGTGGTTGAAGCGGCCCAGTTTCTTCAACACACCTTCTAAAAAATCAATTTCTAATGCCTGTTCACCGATTTTTGCATGTAGTTTTTTTAGATCAATGGGCGGTTCTGCTGGAGCTTTTGATTGATCGAAGGCTTGCGAGGAAGCTGAAAGCAATTGATTTTTCCAGTCGATAATTTGGTTTTGATGAACATCAAATTCAGCACTCAATTCAGCAAGTGTTTTTTCTGCTTTAATCGCAGCAAGCGCTACCTTAGCTTTAAAGTCATTTGAATGATTTCTTCTTGGTCTACGTGCCATAAAATACTCCATATATCGATGTTTATAACATCATTTGGGGAGCAAAATATCACTTATAGGAGTTGTTCAAATTTACGGAGCCATCTCTTAATTGCGGAGGTAACGAATATCTTGTTTTTGTTGATCATTGAAATTAGGTGCTTGAGGGACTTGCTCATCCGCAAAATATCTATTGATCCATGCATAAATACAGGAAAGACGATGTGCCCCATCAATAATGTAAATATTGCCGTGTATATCTTTCCAATACAAAATGCATAAATTGATGTTTTGATCTTCTGTGCAATCCTCAATAAAGTTTGCAATTTCTTGCACATTCCAACATTCCGTAGAACGCTGGTTATCCGCTTTAAATAAACATTTGATGATGGAATGTTTTTCAAAATCAGTCAGTGCTACTTCAAAATTGTCACGCTGCATTGAAGGTGACATTTCTTCTGGCAACATAACTTTACGCTGAATAATATTGGTCAATAATCGTGTTGGACCCATTTTTATTTTCTCCAGACAACACTGTCCTACTTTCGCTCAAGTACGAAATTTGAAAGTGTATATAGTTCGATTTGGTTAAAGCGATGAATTAAATGACCGTCAATATTCAGTCAGCGCTAACAAAAGAAACCTAAGAGAAATGGGTACTTTTAAAATGATATTTTTCATATTGTAATCTCGTTGATCAATGTGAAATTTGCCAACATCTTTTCCACGAGATGGTGGCAAACCAAATAGGGGTGGAAATACCGCTCAACGAAACGGCCAGTCATAGACTGCCCTACTTGGCCTGCCATAAAGCATTGCCATGCAGACACAAAAGAGCCACTAAAAGTGACTCTTTAGCACGTTGAGATGCGGGTTTCCACGCCCGATTACAGATTTTGCTGTAATGTAATTATCATATGGGTATCTTTTTCTTTGGTCAAACCGAATTAGAATTTTTTTATTCATTTTTAAATAAAAAAATATAAATCGATAACATATGGATCAAATTGAAAGCAAAGAACAAATCAAAGTCGCTGATTCCTAGGCCCCTTAGGTTGAACGATATATGCTTAGGCTATTTGCACAAGGAAGGATGCTATACGGCTTCTAGCAGCATATTAAATGCAAGGTATGATGTAGTCAGGTAAATGATATTTATGCACACGTAGCTGTCTTGAACAAATTCACAGAATTTGGCTGCACTTATACCCAAATTGTCACTTGAATTTAGCTCAATTAGGGTAGCGCTGTCTTTCAAAACTTTATGTAATAAAGCGTGCGTAAGTCATATTTACTTAAATTCTGATATGATCTCTAATCACCAAATATCGTACACTCAACCATGCTAGTACCCATCGCACGGCGCTTAATGACGCTTGTTGAGACATAATTCTAAAATAATCATATTTATTATGTTTCATCACTATCGGAAAAAACTGATGTTCTGTAAGGATTGAAAGCATAGGTTCATCCTCTGCCGTAAAATGCATCAATACTTTTGTTACATTACTTTCATACAACCATTTTTTTATTAACCAATTATAAGTTTCTGATTGGTTTTGTTCTAAATAATCAAATCGCTCTAAAATCTCTTGTGCAGAATTAAAATCTACAGCACTGAGTAATTCAGGCAAACGTGCTAACTTTCCTTGTGTCGATAATGGATGTCTTCCTATATTTGAACCACGTTTACCTGACGGAATGTTTGCCATCATAATTAAAGCTTTCTTCCAGGACTCAATATCTAATCGTGGCTGCCCCTGCCCAGAAATAAGATACCGCTCAATATCTTCAAACTTTTGAAATAATTCGTGTTTAATTACTTTTCCAGTCGAATTCCCTCTTTTTTGAGCATAGATGACCCACCTCTGACTTTGTCTTTTTTTGAGTACATATTTTTCGATGGTGTCTCTCAACTCATATTTTAGATTACCATTCTGTTGATGAATCGCTTGGAAATGCCAGAATAAATTACTCCGACTCATGACTCGCTTAAAAAATGCAGTATGTAAATTGGGTTGCTGTTGTTGCATGCTATAGGCATAAGTAGCTAGAAATAAGATATGAATATAATGCTTTAATGTTGTTGATTCATGTAAATGTCCAAGCACTCGACTAATCGCCTTAATCCCTTGCCCAACCTGTCCTTCATTGCCTACTAGCGTATTAAATTGCTCATTCGATGGCATCCAAGTTTGTAGCCATGGCAGTTCTATTGTCAGCGCTTTAAAATCAACCACTGTTTGCAAACACTTTAAAGTATATGCACTTGCAAACGTATGTCTTAAATGATGTAAGCTGAGATCAATATCTCCAGTGGCTTTCTTTAATATTTGAGATATTTGATCAAAAAAAGGCCTATGCTCACTGTTCTCATCGGACATTAATATTGAATCTTTTTTATTCTGATAAATATCATCTAATCCCTTTTGAATCGTCTGACTTAATAAATTCATCGGAACAACACGTTCTGATCCAAGTGTTTTTAACTGATGCTCACCATAAGGACGAATTCGGAGCATATCCTCATCAATATCTAAGGGCCGTAAATGAAGTGTCTCTGAACGGCGTACACCCATCGCCGCAGATAAACGAAAATGACGCTGAATCTCTAGACGTAAAGCAGTATCATTCACCCCAGATTCTACAGATTGTAATATTTGAACGATCTGCCGCACTTCATTTTTTGAAAAAACCTTAGCACTTGCTTGATGCGCTGTACGCTTGTGTAACTTTATACGATCATCATTTAATTGAATTAAAAAATCTCTAAAGCGATTCCACGCAGCGAGATGCTTGCGGTGTGGAAAATGCTCTTGCGTCAACTCCATCCATTTTTGAAATACATCTTCATCAATCTGGCTATCTTTTGTTAAATCTTCTGAAAACCCCAATATACCTGCACTGACGATGGCCAAATGTAGATGAATCATATTTCGATTCTGTAGACTTAACTCTTCTGCATCACAGCGTAAAATCAGCCATCGCACAAAGCACGTTAATAAATTGACTGAGTAGTGATTCGTTTCATTATTGGCAAGCTGTTTAAGCCAAATGCTTGATCTAGATTCACCTTTTAGTTGCTGAATCATCGCTAAAATATCAGACAAATGTAGTTGCTCATCGTCTATTTCTATTTCACTTTCTGGCTCAGTGCTATCTAAATTTGTGGTTAATTTTTCATATTCGAATAAGCGTAATAATTCATTTATTGAAAGATCTTCAGTCAGGACTTGGCCTGATATATAACCTGCAATCAACGGAGTGCTATTTAACATCACATTTTGCTGTAAAGCTTTCAACCATTGAGCTAACGATAGAGTTGACTTAACCCCTATTTGTTTTAAATATGTATTAAAACACTTTTGCCAAGCCGTTCTTTGTTGATTTCTTGGCTGTGCTAAAATCTCTTTTAATCGGGGCTGTAGATACTGTCGGTCTACTAAAATTAACGTCGAGACATAAGGACTTAACATTACTGTACGGCGTATCTTTGTCACAGATCTATCATTATTCACTGTCAGTTCAACGAGCCGACTATTCCCCATAGCGACTATAGGCTGATCAGAAGCAATAAACTCTAACATTGCTTGTAAATGGCTTACTCTGCACAATTGTGAATACATCGAGAGTACAACCAGCAAACGTCCTATTTCAACATCACAATTTTGATGTTCAGGTAATTTTTTTAAATCCTCCTGAATAACATCAAGTAAGTTTTGTTCTATATAACACCATGTACTAAAACTATTTTCAGATGTCAGCCATGTACGATGAGCCTTTTGAGGTAGCTGAACGAATAAAGGAATTTTCGTTTTATCGCGAATATAAGCACAATATGCCTTGATCGCTTCTGGCAAATCAATGTTTGTATTTTTAGCTAAATGTGAAGCTAATACATGTCCAAGCTCTAAAGCTACTTGTGGCTCAGGATTTTCCTCAAAAATCAACGGACAATAGGACTCATACTCTGAGTTTTTCAGCCATTCTTTTACATCATTTTCTGAATATTGTATTCTCAGCTTCGTCTCTACTTGAGCTGTTTTAGTCTCTTGGGTTAAAACAAATATTGGAATATAGAGGTGGATCAGGAAATTTGAACAACACTTATAAGTGATATTTTGCTCCCCAAATGATGTTATAAACATCAATATATGGAGTATTTTATGACACGTAGACCAAGAAGAAATCATTCAAATGACTTTAAAGCTAAGGTAGCACTTGCTGCGATTAAAGCAGAAAAAACACTTGCTGAATTGAGTGCTGAATTTGATGTTCATCAAAACCAAATTATTGACTGGAAAAATCAACTGATTTCAGCTTCCTCGCAAGCTTTCGATCAATCAAAAGCTCCAACAGAACCACCCATCGATCTAAAAAAACTACATGCAAAAATCGGTGAGCAGGCATTAGAAATTGATTTTTTAGAAGGTGTGTTGAAGAAACTGGGCCGCTTCAACCACAAAAGTTAATCGATGACTCACTTCAGATTTCAGTATCTAAGCAAGCTAAGCTGCTGAAAGTCTCCCGTGGTTGTTATTACTATCGCCCAAAACCTGTGAGTGAATCAGATCTGAAGCTGATGCGCTGTATGGATGAGTTACATATGCAATACCCTTTTGCAGGTAGCCGTATGATGCGTGATTTATTGAATCGTCAAGGACATCATATAGGACGACGTCATACACGTACTTTAATGAAGAAAATGGGCATTAATGCGTTATATCGTAAACCAAATCTAAGTCAGGCCAATCAAGCTCACCGTAAATATCCATATCTGCTCAAAGGATTGGCTATTCAGCGCAGTAATCAAGTGTGGTGTACGGATATAACGTATATCCCTATGGCAAAAGGCTTTGTTTATTTATGTGCTGTGATTGATTGGCATAGCCGCAAGGTACTTGCGCATAGGGTATCGATTAGTATGGAGGTGGATTTTTGTATTTCGGCTTTAAATGAAGCGATTGAAAAATATGGATCACCTGAAATATTTAATACAGACCAGGGCAGTCAGTTCACCAGTGATGCATTTATTGATGTATTGAAATCAAATGGCATTCAAATCAGTATGGATGGTAAAGGTCGATGGATTGATAATGTGATGGTTGAACGGTTATGGAGAAGCGTTAAATATGAAGAGGTGTATCTCAAAGCTTATAGCAGTGTCACCGATGCGAAAAAGCAATTGAGTGCATATTTTGAATTTTATAATTTGAAACGACCTCATTCGAGTCTGGACAAAATGACTCCAGATGAGTTTTACTATGACCAGCTACCACAACAAAATAAGGTAGCTTAACTAGAGCAGAATATCACTTATAAATAAGCTTTTAGTTGTTCAAACAAGTGGGACCACCTCTTATGCTTGATTTTTAAAAAATCAAAACCTTCAAGACATTCGAAACCTAATTGTTTTTGCAAGTTTTCTTGTACATCAAGCCACTGTTGTTGAAAAGCTGATACAGGAAATACAGATAACATATCCCATGGATGACGACCCCGTATCCAGTGCCCAAGTCCAGCGTCCTTGAACCGTCCAGGTAACTGATTATAATCAGAGCGAACCAACTTCCGTGCCCAATTTCTAACTAAACCTTCAATCTGATGAGGATCACAAAGTTGCACAGCATAAGATGATAAATCAACACGTGGTTCAACTTGCTCCCCTAGCATTCCCATCAAACCACGTAAACCTTGAATCTGTTTGATCAATGCTTGCGTCAATGGCACATAACGATCGGTTGATTCATCTTGATGATGTTTATCTTGAATCAATGCCCAGCCTTGCTGACTGATCCACTTTGGAAAGGGCTGCTTAATTCCTCGTCCTGCAGTTGCAAGATTCATCCATAATGCTGTATACAATGTTAAGTTATCAAAGAGCGTCTGCCAATCTTTCTGTTCGGCAGCATGATTTATGCTCTTTTTTATTCGTGTAATTTCATTTTGTATTTCAATAATCTTTATTCCAATTGGGCTACCCACCCGCTTATTGGAAGAGTATTTATATTCAGGAATATTAATTTTTATCGTGCTTAAACAAGCAGCCCAGAGTTGCTCAAGTTGCCTCTGTTCAAAAGAGGCATAATGAATCAAGTTATCATAATTTCGACCTGATGCATTCGTCACTGCTTTAACGACAGCTAAATCACCTTGGCTATGCTCATATAACAACCGTGGAAGAATATCTCGAATGCTTTTGAGGCTGATTTCTAGCTCTTGAGGTAAACGGTTAATCAGTTCACTCACGTCACGTTCAACTGCCATATGACGTCTTGTAATCCCAAGATTTTTGACTTGACTCACCAAATCATTGAGTTCACTTGGTAAAACCAAATGTAATTCATTGGTCCATGGCACATGAAATTTAGAATGTTCTGGTTTTTTTTTGAGTGTCGGTGTCCCTGCAAACACACTTAATACATATGCAGATAAAGTATGATTATACTGAATAGCAATATTATTCTGATCTGCATTTCGACTAAAACGAGGCGCTGTTAATTCAGTAACCGAACGTCCTGTGAGTAAACTCAATATTAAAGCTAATTTTGCGCGTAAGATTAAGCTGGCATCAGTATGAGATGGTTGACAGAGCCTAAATACTTCTTGAATTGAATTTAAGGACAATCGCGATTTGGTCCAAACTAAACCAACATTTGCAGCTTCAATATGTTGAGAAGTAGACTTAGATGCATAAAGCCCTCGAATTAAATCGGATTGTTCTGCCAAAAAAAATCTAAACAAGGGCTCCAATGGTGTTTCATCTTCTTCAATCTCATCATGCTCAAATACATCAGAGACTAGACCACGATGAATTTCATCTACATCCTCTAAAGGTTGGATAGCAATACTTAATGAACCATATCGTTGCAGGATCAATTTTTTGTGCTTTAACCCTATACAGTGTACAAACTTTGGACGTTTCTTCTTATTTTTTAGAGGATTGTTTTCCCAAATTTGGGATAAAAATAGCTTTAATGGATAAAAAACTTCTTTAAATCGTTTATCTTCAGAACGATCGGACATTGAACGAATCCATTGTTCCGGTCCGTTTTGAGTGATTAAGTCTTTGACTCGTTCTAAAATATCCTCATGACTTGGATCACCCAACAGCCTAATCGCTAAAAAGGCGTTATACACACGAGATCCTTTTTGACCTTTCAGCTTTATGCTTCCATCACCCTTTAAATAACTACTATAAAGCCCTAGGGTATGTACTTTTTTTTGAAAGTGAAAGATTTGGTCTAAAAACCACCTTATTACCGTATTAAAACTCTCATTATTTTGACTTATTCCTGCTTGAATCAATAGCAAGTCACAAATACCACTGTCTCCAGTGTAGGGGCGTAATGGCGTAAGTATATTATTTCTATCTGTTGTTTCTGAGAAGAAATGTGAATATTTCTCAGCATCCTGTAATCTACTAATGATCTTTAACGTATTAAGCTCATCACGAAATTCTGATAATTCATCATCCCCAATCAATGTGAAGATTCGCTGACAAATGACAACAATGCCAGCTAAGCTATAGTGTGCACGCAACAAAAATAATGCTTGGATCAGTTCTTTTTCTTCTATATTTTCATTCTGATTAATACATTCTAGGAGCTTCTTGAAATAACTTTTCATGAACTACTCCGAATACGATAGACTCTTGCCTTCTTCAAGTCTGTTAAAGCCAAAGCAACTTCTGCCATTGGTGCCACACGAACAATTTGCTGCTGATATTTTTGATAAAGTTCCTCCAGTCGAGGTAAAAATACAGAAAAGTTAGCTAAATGAAAATATGGTTGCACAGACTTGCCCAGCTCTTTCACTTTAATTCTTTCTAATGGCAAAAGCTTCTGGGCGATATAACCAGCTAAAACATTTTCGATTAAAAAATTACCACTCACCACCGGTGATGCCCAATTAACCAATTCTTGAACAAAGGAAATCGGCAGCTTTTTCAAAAAATGCTGTGTATTAAAAATAAAATCATTTCTTCTGGATCTAAACTCTTTAGTCGAAGTTGGCCTGCAACCACCATCTTGTCCTGTGCTTTATCCACTTTAGCCCAGTGTCTTCTTTTCACACTATCCTTTAGAGTTTTTACCTTACATAAGTCCCTATCGACAGCAAGCAGTAACTTACGATATATCGCGAGCAGTAGTAATGCTTGATTTTTAATTTTTTCTGAAAACTCCCCGCTCATTTCCTCATTGAGTAACATCATTTTCAAAACTAAAACTGGGCATGGTTTTTCAAACCTGCCTTCAGAAATTGTTAATGCATCAATGAGCAATGGTGTCATCATTTTTTTCTGCACAGGGAAGTTATTTTTAGCGTCACAATAGTAGAATAACACAGTCCCAAAATTAACAAAATTAAATCAAATAAATTTTATATTTAATAAAAAAGTATTTGATTTATATAATTTATTTACTAACTTTATTTTTATACTAATTCATCAGCGGCGATATCTTCTTCGACCGCTTCGTCCCAAAGATGGATTTGTTTGGCCGTTAAGTGTTCATTCTTCTGGGCGAACTTATGCCGTTTAAACTGCGCAAGTTCATGCTCGTATTTTTGATTGAGAATAGAGAGAGATTTAACTTTAGAATCTAATTGCTGATTGGTGACTTCAAGATGTTTAACTCTGGCATCTAATTGCTGATTTGATTGTTCCAGTTGTTGTTTTGATTATGCTAAAGACTGATGCTGCATCGCCAATTGCCGGGTAAATTCCAGCAGTTGTTCATGGGGCAGTTGGCTTAAATCAGGCAGCGTATTCATGGCCGCAGTATGCTTGAGGTCATGACGCAGAGGAAATAGAATGTTTGGAGAATAGCAGAATGGCCGAGCTTGGTTTAGAGCATTGTTACCACTTGCTGCAGACCGATTCTTTGCCAAGCTAAACCTTGGATCAGTGCTTGTAAGTGCTCCGGGCTGAGGGCCACGGTTTCACCCTGGTGAACTTTAGCCCAGTGGAATTTTCCCTGTTCCAGCCGCCGGGCACACAGCCAGATGCCCAGTCCATAATGCACCAGCACTTTCATGCGATGGTCACGTTTGTATTACAGAATAGGTAAGCACAATGCGGTTTGATATAGCCAAAGGCTCTCAGCACCTGAGCCATGACAGTATCCATACCTGCTCGCATATCCAGAGGTTGGGTAGACAGCCAAATTTCATCGATACGGATCATGTTGCAAGTGCCTTGAGTAATTCTCCTAAAGCAGATATTTCTGATACTTGCCATTTCAAGCCAATTTCTGATTTTGAGTGGGGTAAAGTAATTTGAACCGTTAACATGTCAGTAGGAGTAGGATCTAATGGTGCAGAGCAAGATAAAGCAATAAATGCAGGTTTATACGGTAGTGGTGAGCGATCATTTCTCTAGCTTACCATCAATTAAGCGAATCCAGTTGGATAGGGGATTTGTATTCAATCCATGTTGCAAAGCGACTGAAGCAATTGAAACGTCCGGTGCTTTACAAGCCTGAACGATCTGCTGTTTAAATTCAGCACTGCATGTTCTTCGTTTTTTCTCAAGAGATGTGATGGATGTCCTAGGGTGTGTTGACACTTTTAGCTTAAAAAAATAGCGAAGTAGTAAAATCAAATCGCCAAACCCAATTTTACTATTCGCTATGCCTCGTACCATGCTGACAGATCAACACTGGCAAAAGTTGAAAGTTATTCTGCGTAATTTATCCATTCACCACAACTCAAATTTACGCAATTTTATTGAAGCTATTCTTTATAGAATTAGAACAGGCTGTCCGTGGCGAGATATTCCTTGCTGTTTTGGTCATTCAAACTCTATTTTCAAACGTTTTAATCGTTGGTCAAGCAGCGGTAAGTTACTTAGATTATTCAAATTACTAGCCTCATGCCCCGATATGGAGTGGATTTTTATTGATGGCTCTCATGTACGTGCTCATCAACATTCTGCCGGCATAGCGAATCAATCTATTTCTAAAAGTGTAGGAGGAAACTCCTCAAAAATACATTTGATTGTTGATGCACATGGCAATCCTATTGATTTCATGATTACCGATGGAACCACACATGATGTTAAAGTTGCACCTGATTTAATATCAACATTAGATTTAAAAGAGACAAAAGTGGTATGTGCAGATAAAGGCTATGATTCAGAACTACTGCGTGAACAGATCAGGAAAACAGGGACTAAAGCGAATATACCAAAGAAAACAAATAGCCAATCGAACAATGACCATATGGACTGGTATTTATATAAAATCAGGCATTTAGTTGAAAATATGTTTTGTAGATTAAAGCAATTTAGAGGAATAGCTACTCGATATGACAAGCTCAAAAGAAATTATCAAAGTTCTGTTGCTTTAGCCTGTATATTTTTATGGCTACCTTTATAAGGTTAATTATGAACAGTAAATGTCAACAGACCCTAGTTATTTGTAGTCATAAATTTAGTCCCCACTTGTTTTTAAGTGGGGACTAAATTAAGGCTTATAGGATGAATTCATAAGGTGTGTTCAGCGAACACTTACGTTTTGAATAGATTTAAGGAATTAGGCAGACCTCATACCCAAGTTGTCACTTGAATTTGGATAACTTAGGGAAGATCTATATCTAAAGCCTTTATCCAACAGAGTCGTTTTTATCCTAGGGTCCTTACCACTTGTATTCTTTACAAACATATATCTAAAAAAGTGTAGCAAGTTGCTACACTTTTTTAGATAAGCTCTTTACCAAAAATATCATTCAGTCTTTCACGAATACTTTGAACGAATTCCGGATTATTTTTAAGTTTATGCTTCATATTTCGTTTAAAGTCATTCAGGCCCATACCAATTTCAGCAAAATCCATTTGGAATAAAGTGTCATTAATGACAATATTTGCTTGAGAGTCAGTGAGACATCCTACTTTTTTGAACCACTTCTTGAATTGCTGATAATTTTCATCATTATTAAAAATATACCAAGAACGTATATTCGTATCGAATTTCGCCCCCAATTCTTTTACGAATGCATTGTCTTCAAATGGAACATCAAGATAGATTTTTTCAATTACTGCAATTTCATCCGGTGCTTTATCAGCAACCCGATGATGCAGTTTAAAATTCACACCCACAATTGGACGGCCTTTCTTAACGGTTTCATATTCCAATTGTAGATCTGTATTTTCGTTAATTTCTGCCACTATTTTGTCTAATACATAGCGTCTAAAATCTACCCAGCGATCATATTTGGTTTCATTAATATCAATCAGTGCTTTCAAGTTTTCCAAAAGTAATGGCACTTCATAACTCTTTTGGTTGGCGTACTTGAATTCGTTTTTAATGAAATACGTATAAAGACTCATACTGGCAACAGAATCCAGGGCAAAAAGATGTTTTAGCTGGTAGGTAGTAAAATTCCCCCCAGCCAGTTGAGTGAAATACGGTAACACCTCACTGGTAAAACGAATCTGAATCGCATTTTTAGAGTCATCTTCCCATCTTAACTCACGGATAATGGGAACGACAGAATGTACTTTTTTAGTCTTTCTCTTACCATCATCAGCAGGCTCCTCAATAATAAAATGAGCCACCCGAGATGAAAGTTCTTTATAGATCCGGTCTATTGCAACATTAATTGAATTGCGTTTATTCAATCCTAGTAAATCTGCCAGATCATCCTTATACAAATAAATATAGGTTTGTTCAGTGATTTCACCATTTACCCTATTTTTCTCACTATAATTCGCAACTGCCATTGCATATAGAAGCGCCTTGTATTCATTGGCTGATAACTCGATTGGGCGAATTAAACGGTTACTGGTACTGACAACGCCATTATGGCGAATGTTGCCTATACAGTAAGGAATATAATTCGATTCTTCTTGCAATGGTTCAGATTCTGTCATAACCGTGATATTTATAATTTGACTTAGTTTTTATATACAAAAGTGGAAAAACTTTCAAGACTTTCACCACAAGATTCTAAAAGTGGAAGGCTTGTCATCAAAAAAAAGCGTTTTAGCCGGTTTTTTGCCTTTAAAGTGGAATTAAATATAATATTTCCACCCTATAGTGACAGACCTTCCACCTTTAGCCCCGAAATTACAGTTCAGAATGCCTATTTTTAGTTTTTTTCATCCGCATTCAGGTTGGTTAAGTCAGATAGAAACCCTGATGTGACGAGGCTTCCACCTTTCCGTTAGATTTGAAAGGTATAACTGCACATATAATCATCAGGAAATATCCAATAAAAATAGATTATCCACAGGTCAAGAATATACAGTGACAACCTTTCCACCTTTAAAGCTTGGTTACAAGACTTTATTAACAGCTTAAATCATTGTTTTTTAAATTACTTTTAAATAAAAATAGCAGTTTAAAAAATAGCAGTGACAAACCTTCCACCCTAGTGACAGACCTTCCACTTTACAGTGACAGACCTTCCACTTTACGGTGACAAACCTTCCACCTTACAGTGACAGACCTTCCACTTTACGGTGACAAACCTTCCACTTTACGGTGACAAACCTTCCACCTTTAAAATTCCAAGCATTTGTTTTATATGATAAAAATATGCTCCTAATTATTAATTAGCTAAATAACTAATTATTCTAATTATTAATTAAGCTAGCTTAGTTAAAGATTTATTTTTTAAGCTGTTTTACATCTGAACAAATAGGATTTATAAATTTAAAAACTATAGTAAGATGAGTGAAAGTTATTTATATTACTAGACATTCAAATACGGAAGCATCTGACACGCATGTCTGCAAAAATTATTACTGTTGCTAACCATAAAGGCGGATGTGGTAAAACAACGACTGTTGTGCACCTAGCCTCAGAACTTGCCAATCTGGGCAACAAAGTTTTAGTCATTGATTTAGATCCTCAAGCAAACGCAAGTTTACACATTGGGATCCAACATCCAAGCGAAATTGTTGTGACTACAGCAGAATTACTGGTGGGCGATATTTCGTTGTTGGCAGATGCATTACAAGAAGAAACGAACTTTGAAAAAGTATCATTAATTTATGGTTCCTTGAATTTAGGAAAAACAGAAGACCAACTAAAAGAAGAAGCTCCCCGTCCTTCTGAAGAGTTAAATATCAAGCTAGAACTGTTAAAAGATCTTTATGACTTCATATTGATTGATTGTCCACCTAGTCTTAAATTATTAACCAGCAATGCGCTGGCATCTTCAACCCATGTCATTATCCCTATCGAATCCGGATCACAATATGGACTGTATGGGGTAACAGATCTTTTAAACCATCTTGAAAAGATCAAACGTATTAATCCAAATTTAGAGCTTTTAGGCGCTTTACTGATTAAGCATGATGAACGTCAGAATGTTTGTAAATTGATTCGGGATGAAGCCTTGAAACAGGTGGGCAAAATTTTAGAAACTACCATTCCTCAAAGTACTAAAGTCAATCAAGCAGCGATTCTGCAACAATCACTTTTGAAAGTAGAAAAAAATTCAAAAGTACGTAAGGCTTTTGAAAGCCTTGCCAATGAAATTGTAGCGAAAGTTTAAACCTGAGAGCATTATGGCAAGCACCAAAGAGCTTTTAGCTCAGAAACTGAAACAGAATACAGAAAAACACCAGCAAGCACAGAAAGACAATATTAAAGAGCTGAAAGAGTTTAGACGTAATGTCCCTATTGAGGATATCAGCCGCAGTCCAAACCAGCCACGTAAAGTCTTTGAAGAGTCACTGTTAAAAGAACTGGCGGATTCCATTGATGAAATCGGCCTTTTGCAGCCCATTACAGTGCGTAAACTGGATAATCTGAAATATGAACTAATTGCAGGCGAGCGACGCTTACGGGCGCATCAGTTACTCGGCAAGTCTGTGATTGAAGCCATTATCATTGATGCAAATAATGTAGAAGCGTCTTTGTTAACCCTAGCAGAGAATTTAAAGCGTCAGGATCTGACAGATTATGAGATTTTTATTGGCCTGAACTCACTTGATGAGAAATTAAAGAAAAACAAGCAACGTTTAGCCAATTCACTGGGTTTAAATCGCGAAGATATGTACAAGTATTTAGCGTACGAAAAACTGCCTCAAGCAATTTTAAATGACCTTGATGTGGAACCAGGCCTGCTAGGTCGTACTGCTGCAACTGCATTCAAAAAATTTCTGTCGGATCATATAGAGCAACTTTCTGAGGCCGAAAAGGCTTTGCTAGGGGCTTGGGAAAAAGTAAAAGACAAAAAACTAGAGCAAAGTAAAGTTACTGCCTATGCTGAAAAAATATTGAGTCAGGATCCAGGAAAACTGACCACAACATCTGTGGTTAGAAAAATTGAATATGCAGGTAAGATTGCGGGGAATATCAAACTCAATCAAAAACAGCTTAAGGTTTCTCTGAATATCTCGGAAATTGACGAAGCTAGTCTCTTACAACTAGAAGATTTTTTAAAACAGCTTATTCAGAAAAGTGAAAAAGTGTAGCAAGTTGCTACACTTTTTTTGACAATCTCAAACTAGGGCGTGTTATCAATTAAGCCAGAAAGATCGCTGATAAGAAGTTTTGAGCCAATTTATCATAGCGTGTGGCAATAGCACGATATTGTTTGAGCTTGGCAAAAAAATTCTCGATCAGATGTCTTGCCTTGTAGATATGTCAATCATAATCACGCTGATCAATAGAATTACTTTTCGCTGGCATCACAACTTGACCCTTCGCCTCTAAAATTGGATCAATGACCCGATCCCTAGAGTTGTAGGCTTTATCCATAAACCAGGTCTGGCTCAACGATAAGTCCAGCAACACATCTGAACCGTTTAAGTCATGGACCTGCCCATTCGTGAGATAAAATCCTGTCGGGTTGCCTAAAGCATCAGTACGGGCATGAATTTTGGTGCTTAAGCCCCCTTTACTGCGCCTAGTCGCCTGATTTCCCCCCAGCGCTGTGTTGGTAAGCACATACAATGGGGTGGAGTCTAACATGACATATTCATTGTCAAGGTCATGTGACAGCACTTCAAAGACTCTCTGCCACACACCTGTTTTAGCCCAACGACTAAAACGAGTATGCACTACTCTAAAATCACCAAAGCGTTCGATTAAGTCTCGCCACGGGATACCTGAACGATACCGCTTCAACAAATAGTCGGTTATCTTTGGCCGTTACTCCAACAGTACCCATTCGTCCATGTAACAGATCTTTAATCTGTTCCCACTGATCATCTTTTAATGCATAGCGTTTAGTCATGAAAAAATTATGAGGACCGGTAAGATTTTCTCAAGCTAATTGATGACACCTTAATTCAAAATAAAAAACGGTTTTAAATATTATTTCTATAAATTTCAATGTTACACTGACTTATAACAGGTTTTAATTGATTCCGCTTAGATGATATATGGGACCTAAAAAATTAACTAATTAACTTATGTCCATGACAAAATTATAAATAAATGGACATATATCAATGATGTATGGTTGTTTTTTTATAATAAATAGCCTAAGTGCTCGTTAGTGAATAGATGTTTTTTTGGTGCGGTATAATTACCTGAAAATCCAGACATCAGTTATAAAATGAGATAAATTTTGAAGGACGCCAGCTTTAAACCGCAGCTTTCATTTTTTGTCTACATACAGCAGTCCAAGACGTTACCCAGTGTCACGTTACGGAACCGCACTCAGTGCGCTTGCCGGATTCAACAGTCTGGAGATCTTAGTATATTGCCCTATAAAGCTCATTTTATTAAAGATAATCTTTAATAGTCAAAGGCATTCAAATGTATAGATAGGGACTGTGTCAGGAAATGTGCTAGTAGAGGTGGGCAATAATGTCTAGAATCAAGGTACGTGATTTTCTCAGTCGACTATTACGAATAGCCGCCGATTTTGTAGATGCCTTTTAATTAGATTAGACTGTCACCACTCTCCTAGACAAATTTAGTCTATTCTTTTTGCATAAATGAGAATATTATGAGTGGACAACGATATTCTCTCAGAATCACGTATCAATCATGCTGCTAAACATTCTCATTAAAACAAGGGAATGCATCTTTTTACTGATCTGTACCTTGTTTTCAATTTTCCTCTGTTCTTTAATTTAGTACTATCTTTATCACTTATGAGCACTCACTGGATTCACTGAATGAAGTATATGGAAATCAGAGATTTGATTGAGGCTGAATTGAAAAATTACAGTTCTAATCAAATAATTCCATCCGAACGGTACTTGGCATTAAAGTTTGACTGTTCAAGGGAAACAGTGCGTAAGGCCTATGAACAGCTTCGTGCCGAAGATAAAATTTTCAAACGGCAAAATCTCGGCTGGTTCGTGAGTAATAAAAAAATTCAATATTATCCAAACTCAATTGAAAATTTTCGTTCTTATATGAAGGCACAGGGTTTTAATGCCAGAACTGAACTGATCTCGACCAGACAGCTGCAGCGATTGGATCACAGTAATCTTTTTAGCGAAGAAAATCGTAAATTGGGCTTTATTGAAATTATCCGTTTACGTTATGCTGATGATGTACCAGTACTTCTAGAATATAATTATTTACCTGTTGCGCTGTTTCCAGATGTGCTGAATTATAATGTGATTACTTCGGTCCAAGATGTCATTAAAAATCACTTTCATTATAATTACACGAGTAGTCAGTTAAAAATTAAAAATACCGGTGTGTCTCATTTTGAGAGCCAGCACTTAGGTATTCCTTTAAGTCAAACCGCCACTTATATTGAACGTATTTCAAAATCAGATGATCTAGTGATTGAATATGACATCGAAATCTGGTCACAGGACAAAATTGAAATGACCTTAGATATTCAAGCATAAGCTTATATTTATATCCTGCCCATTCAAATCCTAAGAAGTTAAATGGTTTTAGGATTTTTTTTATTTTCTTAGATTAGACCTCCTTCATAAATCATTCTTACTCAGTTGCAAATTATAAATTCCAGCAACTAGATTGAATCTCAAAAGGGGGGCTTTTAGCTCTACTGCGATAACGTTCTGAAAGTATTTTGAAAGTTTTTAGACTGCCAAATACATACTTAATTTCTATTCTTCTTTATTGATTTCCTGATTATAGATTTTTAGTTCAGGATCCAGTTTACAGCGGCTTTTGGCCTCTAATGGCAACAGGGTATTGGGATACAAAGTATAAATCCTTTGATAACCTCTATCTGTAAGAACAAAGGTTCCTGAAGGGATCTGGTTTAAATTGTGTTTGAACAATTCTAAATCAAGCGTAATTCTCAGCATGACTTTCATATCAGGATGCCAATATCAGCAAATGCCAAGAAACTTAATCCAACATTAGGGGGTATTGGGAAGTGCGTTTGATTGAAGTTGAGCAGAAAGGGAAAATTAGACGTTATATCACTTTATTAATGAACCCAAAGACACAGCCACTGATAGGCTTGGCGAAGCTTTATGCTCAGCGCTGGGAAATAGAAATGTGTTACCCAGAAATCAAAAGTGATTTACAGGAGGGCAAGCATTTGAGGAACAAGCAACCTGATTTAGTTTGTCAATAATTATGGGGGGCTTTATTGCCTACAATATTCTAAGAAGACAAATGAAACATATGGCTCAACGTGCAAAAGTCAGTCCTTTGAGAATCAGCTTTCATATTGCATCTATTGGCATTCTGAATATATTAAGATTCGACTCTTTAGACTCCGCAGGTAATTTACCTAAACATTTAGAAAGTTTACTGGAAAAATCTAAGAGATATGTTTTGCCTGAGAGGGGAGTGAGGAGTTGCCCACGAGTTGTGAAAGGAACACCACAGAAATACTCAAGAAAATGCCAGTCAATTTCTTAACTGACCGGCATCACTTTAATTAAGGGCTTTCAGATGATTCAGATTTTTTGTCTTTCTCATTTCCATAATCTAAAGCAACCTGTTGCGCTTCGGCGGCGGCAGTTGCTTCTATTGGGATGGATTCATCTGCAATAGCTACTGTTCCAGTAAATCCAAATAAGCTCAGGATTAGAATCTTTGAATACTTTTCCATCTGAATTTCCTCTGCGTTTCTAAAACTTAATTTCAGTGTAGAGGGTAAGTTTAAATTCCGATGTATGAGCTATGTCTGCATATGTAAGATATTCAGGATCCAAGTTATAGAACCTCGGGTTTATGTAAGAATACTTATCGGATGAGTTTTTTTGTAGCGTTGACTGGCCAAATACAGACCGATTTTCTTGAAAATCTTTTATAGGGAAGATAATTTAATGGCAAATTATAAAAAGAGCATAGCAATGGTCAACTGCGGTAATCCCCCTATAATAAAATCCAAGAAGACATAAACAATATGAAACCAGGTACGATGAAATAGATCAGCAATAATATTGAGTTAAATGACATGCAGGGTTTCCATACTTTCTTATTAAGTTTAGAAGAAGAAGGTGGTGTTGATATGATCGCAGTAGGTCATGAGTCTTATACAGGACATCGCCTAGTACATAAGGTTAAGTTTGAAAAGAATTAGCACCTCCTCTGAGAGATTTTTCTTTACCAGCCCTGTTTTTGTAACATCTAGTAATTTTTTTGTAACCTTATTGTTATTTATTGTTCACTTTGTTTATTATATAAAAGATGAAAGGTGGAGAATTTAAGATGCTCACTAAGGTCGAAGCCATTGTGATTTTACTAATGGTAATTGCATTAATACTCATTATTTATGAAATGGGACAAGGACTTAATTGGACTTTATAAACGCTTTCTCAGTTTAAAAAAAGTCCTCAATTGATGGCATTAATTTATTTATCAGAAGTTTCAGAATTTTGATCTTATACTTGGCTGACTAAAGATGAATAATATCTATATTGGTGATATTGTTTACCTAGTTTACGGTAGTCATCCAATGATGGTTGAAAAATTGCAGGATAATTTAGCTACTTGTATATGGTTCAGTGATAAAAAACATTTTTTCCGTGAGAATTTTCCCTTAAATATCTTAATAAAAAAAACGTAATTCAACAAAATATACCTGGGCGAATTCAAAGCTCATAGTGTACAGGTCATTTCGACCATGGCATGTGTTACTGATCTAAACAATGAATCACTGGTAGAATTTGCTGCTGAGGAACATGGATTTAAAGAGCTACTTAGTGAAGTCATGAAAATGAATTACGGTGCATTTCAAAACTATGTTATAGCTTGAACTGAGGATCAGAAAGCTTGTTTGAATTGATGTATTTCATCCGCAGATTATGCGCGAATGCTAAGAAATCTGGAGTTCGAATATTAACCAAAAAGAAGATCATTTTTTGATTTATGCGAGAGATCTATTTTATTTTTATATTTATAAGGCTAAACTTGCCTCCAATTTAATACTGGTATGTACCACTTAATTTTAGGGCGTGTCTTCAATATTAAATGTATTTAAAAATACTGTTTGCATGTTCGCCTAAACAATGATTTTCCATTATTACATAATGATCTGGCTCAGGAATATTGATAATGACCACAATGACTGATGATTTAGGTCATGGTATGGGCAATGCCTGGGAACATAAAGACTGGGCACATATTTCTGATCCAGAATTACAAAGCCTGCAGCAGCACTATTCCTGTTTACAAGGTCATTTTGAGATTTTGTGGTGTAGTCCCCGGCCATTTTCATCTGCGGCTCTGGTCAAGGTGGAGCAAGATTTTGTGAGCAGGGATGAAGCAGTCGCGCATCAGTATTTGATTAAGCGCAGCCATTGTTCCTTTCGTCGTGCCCGCGATATTTTACAGGAGCATGCCGTTCTTCAGCATTTAGCTAGCAAAGAAATTCCTGTTGCAGCATTGATTAGCTCAAATCAAGGTCTGACCGCTTTAGAGCTAGGTGACTGGACCTATGAAGTCTATGCAAAAGCAGCCGGCTTAGATCTGTATGCAGATCAGCAATCCTGGAAACCTTTTTTCTATGCTGAACATGCTGCGAAAGCGGGGCAATTACTGGCAAGCTTACATATGGCCATGCAGGATTTTCCTGAGCGGCAAGGCCGATCAGCATCTTATTTATTGTCCAATCAGCAGCTTTTAAACAGTGAAAATATCGTTACAGCCATTCAACGGCGCATTGTAAACAGTCCAGAATTAAGCCGTTACTGTGCCGACAAAAATTTAGATCCTTACTTTTTAGATCAAATCTTACAGGTTCACCAGCGTATTCAGCCTGTATTGCAACAGGCAAGCAGAATTTGGACCCATAACGATTTACACGCTTCTAATCTATTTTGGTCAGCACCGGATGCCAAAGCGGAGATTACTGCCGTAATTGATTTTGGTTTATCTGACCGAAATTCGGCACTTTATGATCTGGCTGTGACGATTGAACGTAATTTCATTGATTGGTTGGAATTAAAGCAGAACCCACATATTCCGATTGATGAAGCCGGTTTAACCGCTTTTCTCCATGCTTATTTTTCCGAGATACATCCACAAGAAGATTTTAGTATTTTGCCAGAACTGCTGAAAATCGTGCATCTGGATTTCGCTTTTTCAGAGCTGGAGTATTTTGTGGGCATTACCCACAACCTCAACCATGCAGATGCTGCTTATTACGACTGGATTATCGGTCATGTGGACTGGTTCTTTGGCGAACAAGGTCAACAATTTACCCAGACCTTAACCCGGCTCATTCAAGATGAATTGCAATCTTCTCAATGCTCTCTCTAAACCCAGCATCATCACCCACTTCACAGACATAAGGTTTCGTATGAACACTCGTCAACTCAAACAGAATGTATTAACTCGATCTTTAAATATGATCATTCTGTCGCAGCTGTGTTTAGCCCCGCTGACTTATGCTGAAGATGATGTTCGACAGCTTGACACGATTGTCATCAAAGCCGATCAAAGCATCCCTTACTCAAGTACCAAAGTGAATGTTGAGGGTTTTGCTACGGACAGTCTTCAAAAAATCCCTGCATCTGTCTCTGTCATCACAGCAGATCTCATCGCGGAACAGCATGCACGTGTACTGAGTGATGTTATAAAAAATGATGCAGCCATCGGTGATGGCTATGCCGCAATTGGCTATTATCCAAACTTTGTCTCTCGTGGCTTTGCACTCGATTTGGCATCTAGCTACCTCATTAATGGCAATGTGATTCGTGGTGAACAAAACGTCGCACTTGAAAATAAAGAACGTGTGGAAATTTTAAAAGGCATGTCCGCGATTCAAAGTGGGATGTCGACCCCGGGTGGGGTTGTGAATTATGTCACCAAGCGACCGAAAGATATTCAGGCACTGACATTCTCGGCCGATCAACACGGCCAGTTTTCAGTGGCAACTGATCTCGGTGGTTTTTTGGGTGATGAGCAACAATTCGGATATCGCATCAATCTGGTGAATGAACAGATGGAGTCTTATGTCGATCATGTCGATGGTGAACGCTATCTAGCGGCATTGGCCTTAGATTGGAAAACATCTGAGCAATCCAAATTAGAATTTGATCTTGAAGCACAGCGTTCCGAACAAAAATCAGTGCCAGGTTATCAATTACTGGATGGTAAAGTCCCAGAAAATGTGAAATGGGACCGATTGCTGGGTTATCAGACTTGGGGCAAACCGGTCACGATCGATAGTCTGAATAGCAGTTTAAAATATAGCTATGCATTGAATGATGACTGGAACTTGGGACTCGTCGCAGCCCACAGTAAATCCAAGGTTGATGATTATTCGACATTTGCTTACGGTTATTATCGAGAGGGATGTCTAGAAGCATATTCCTGTAACACGTTTGGTGAACAGGGAGAATATGATATTTACGATTATCAAAATCCTGATGATACCTATCAGACTAACCAATTTAAAATCAAGTTAGATGGTCTATTACATACTGATCGGGCGTTACATTACCTTAACTTTGATTTGACTTACACAGATAAATCTAGAAATCGTTACAACGGTATAAACCAGTACATAAATTCAGAAGACTATGTTGGTAATATTTACCAAGATACCTACGACAGGATCCCAGAAGAAGGAAATCTAGGTCCTTATTTTAAAGCTTTAGACAGTAAACAAACTGCATTGACGTTTCTTGATCGTATTGAATGGAATGAACATTGGACCACTTTGATTGGCGGAAAATGGATCGAGCTGGATGAACAAGCATATGATGCAGATCGGGTAAAAGTCCGCGATACTGATTTAGGCAAATTTTTACCGCAATTTGCGATCAGCTATAGCCCCTTGGAATCGACTACCGTCTATGCCTCGTATGCTAAAGGCCTGTCAGATGGAAAAACAGCGCCTTGGTTTGCAGAGAATGCGGCTGAAACTCTAGCACCGATCTATTCAGAGCAATATGAAATTGGTTTCAAACAACAGATCCATGATTTCCTGTTGACTGCAGCCGTTTTTGATTTACGTCAGGATAATCAATATAGCAAGCCGATTTCAGGACTTCGCTATTTTATTGCGGAAGGCGAACAGCATAGTCAGGGCCTGGAATTAGGACTGAATGGTGCATTAACCGACCATCTGGCCTTAACTTCATCTTTAGCCTTGACCAAAGCCCGTTTAGAAAATGTGGAAGCGGTTCAATATGGTAATCATCAGGCGCAAAACGTGCCAAAAGCTCGTTTCGCAACACATCTTCGCTATAACGTACCGAGCATTGCAGGTTTCACTGTTCTGGCAGGTGGTCAATACAGTTCCAGCAAATATGCCAACAAAGAGGGTGCTGCGAAAGTTGCAGGTTATAGTGTGGTTGATTTAGGCGCTGCTTATCAATTTAAGCTAAATACGACCGATGCATTGCTGCGCTTGAATATTAATAATCTGTTCAACAAGAAATACTGGCGTGATGCAGGTGAATTTTTGGGTGATGATTATTTATTCTTGGGTTCGCCGCGTACAGCAACCTTGTCATTCAATCTGAACTTCTAAATTGGCTGCTTAATCAGGTTATATTGCTATGGAAAATATAGAAATTGCAGCGTTCATTTTAAACGTTTTAGGTGTCTGGCTGACCTCCAAACAATATAAAGTCTGCTGGTTGGTGAATATTGTCGCTGTATTTTTATATATGATTATTTTTTATCGTGTCAATTTATTTGCAGACGCAGCATTACAAGCCGTATTTATCTTGATGCAACTGTATGGCTGGTATAGCTGGTCGAAGAAAAATCATGACCAGGCTATCACCGTGCAGATTGGCTATTTGAATAAAAAAATCTGGGTATATAGCCTGATTGTGGGTATTGTCGCCGGTCTGGTGATTGGCGCCTTATTTGCTCATTTCACCACAGCATCACTCCCTTGGTTGGATTCCATGTTGGCTTCTTTTAGCTTGGTGGCAAGTTATTGGGCGGCAAAAAAATATATTGAAAGCTGGGGATTATGGTGTGTGTTAGATGTGATTTATGTCGGCATGTATAGCTATAAGTCATTGTATTTAACCGCCGTGCTTTATTTTATTTTTATTCTTCTGGCACTCAATGGCTGGAGAATGTGGCGAAATCTTTATAGAGTGAAATTATCTTAAAATGACACTATTGCAAATAGAAATTTGAGGTGATGCTCTTTCCTTTAAAAAAAGTATTTATAGACTAAAAACTTTATTTGAATTGGCCGCAGCTTGAAGATGTTGCTGATATTTTGTGAAAGCTAGCTACCATACATTCAAAGCGAACCGAAGTTCGCTTTGAATGTATTTCACTTCTTAAAAGAACCCGGCTGGTTTGGTCGAATAGCTGACTAGCAAGTTTTTAGTCTGCTGATAATGATCCAGCATCATTCTGTGATTCTCACGCCCAATCCCTGATTTTTTATAACCACCGAAAGCCGCATGCGCAGGGTAGATGTGATAACAGTTAGTCCAGACCCGACCTGCCTGAATAGCACGGCCTGCACGGTAAGAGGTATGCGCTGAGCGTGACCAGACACCGGCACCGAGTCCATAAATCGTATCATTGGCGATCTTGATCGCATCATCGAAGTCTTTGAAGGTGGTCACAGCCAGTACAGGCCCGAAGATTTCTTCCTGGAAGGTCTTCATGTCATTGGTGCCTTTAAAGATAGTCGGCTCAATATAGAAACCTTGCCCCACTTCCTGACGTGCTTCACCACCAGTCAGGATCTGTGCGCCTTCTTCACGACCAGTGGCAATACAGCCCAGAATCTTGTCCTGCTGTTCCTGTGAGGCTTGCGCGCCAATCATGGTGTCAGTATCCAGCGGATGCCCGGTTTTAATCCGTTTCACCCGTTCAACGGCACGCGCCAGAAATTCGTCAGCAATACTTTCCTGGATCAGCGCACGCGATGGACAGGTGCAGATTTCACCCTGGTTCAGGGCAAACATGGCAAAACCTTCCAGCGCTTTGTCCAGATAGTCATCTTCCTGATCCAGGATGTCGGCAAAGAACAGATTCGGTGATTTACCCCCCAGTTCCAGCGTCACCGGAATAATATTTTCGGTGGCATATTGCATGATCATCTGACCGACGGCGGTGGAACCGGTAAAGGCAATCTTGGCAATGCGTGGGTTGGTGGCTAGCGGGCGACCGACTTCAACCCCATAACCATTGACGATATTCAGGACACCCGGTGGCAAAATATCCTGAATCAGTTCAGCCAGCACCAGAATGCTGACCGGAGTCTGTTCTGCAGGTTTCAACACAATGCAGTTGCCCGCAGCCAGGGCAGGTGCCAGTTTCCAGACAGCCATCAGAATCGGAAAGTTCCACGGGATAATCTGACCCACGACGCCCAACGGCTCATGAAAATGATAAGCAATCGTATCTTCATCAATTTCGGAAATGCCGCCTTCCTGCGCACGAATACAGCCGGCAAAATAACGGAAATGGTCAATAGCCAGCGGAATATCGGCAGCCAGCGTTTCACGGATCGGTTTGCCGTTATCCCAGGTTTCTGCCACTGCCAGCAGTTCCAGATTTTGTTCCAGACGATCGGCAATTTTCAACAGAATATTGGAGCGGGTGGTCGGCGATGCTCTGTTCCATTGTTCTTTGGCTTTGTGCGCTGCATCCAGGGCCAATTCAATGTCTTCTACAGAAGAACGCGGAACCTTGGTAAAGACTTTGCCATCTACCGGAGAGATGTTGTCAAAGTATTCACCTTTGACCGGAGCGACCCATTCGCCGCCAATAAAATTCTCGTATTGTGCTTTAAAATGAACTTTTGAATCAGGTTGATTAGGATCGACGTAACGCATATTTATTTCCTTTGCTTATTTTCGTATGGCAAAACCGCTTCTACAGCTTTGGTATAAGGTACTTCTGCACCTTATTTGATTAATATAACTGGTATAAGGTTGGAAAAAGGTTGGAGCTAGCATGTTCACGATATTTTCATCCATTTTAAAAAAATAACGATTACAGCGGATGTAAATCATGAATTGTTGTGAGAATAAGGAATGATGACAAAACAAGATTTGATGGAAAAAAGGCACAATACTGATCAGCTTCGGCAAAACAGCAGTTTGTCTCCCTTACATGCAGAACAGCTGGGACAGAGTATTGCCAGCTCCTGGCAACGTTCATCCTCGGCTGAAATCCCGAAGAATCGTTTAGCAGCACCGCTGACGGATTTAAAAAAGACCACTTCTTCCTCAACTTTAGCCCAAGCCCTGCAACATTGTGCTCAGGATTTAAAACATATTGCCGAGCAATCTTCTATGGTGCTGGCGGTCGGAGATATCGGCAGCACCATCATTTGGGCAGCTTCTAGCCCACAAATGCAAAGTGCCGCAGAAAGTGTACATTTTATTGAAGGTGGGCAATGGCGCGAAGAGCTAGTCGGAACCAATGCATTGGCATTATCCTTAAAAACTCAACAATCCAGCTGTGTCTTTTCCAGTGAACATTACATGTCCTCCATTCATGATTGGGTTTGTTACGCTGCCCCGATTATTGATCCCTATTCAAAACAGGTCTTAGGTGTCATTGATCTGTCGACTACCTGGCCAAAGCATAACAGTTTAGCACTACTAGCTGCGGAGCGCTGTGCTACGATCATCCAGTCGGCTCTACTAGAATGCCAGAAGCAGCGCCTGTTTATTCGAGCTTTTTCAGTACCTCAAGTGCTGTTTAATGGCAAGATGCTGGTTCTGACTCCTCGACAGATTGAAATTCTGACCCTTCTAGCCTTATGTCCGCAGGGTCTGAGTCTAGATACATTGCATCAAGCCTTATATGGCGAGCGCAAGGTCAGTATGGGGACTTTAAAAGCAGAAATGTCACAGTTACGCGATGTATTAGGTGGTATGCTGGGTTCCAGACCCTATCGTTTATTGGCGCATGTAGAGGCTGATTTTTTAATGACAGAGCAATCTTTAGATGCTGGGTATATCGATTCAGCCTTGAAGTTATGTACCGGCGTATTTCTGGCTAGAACAGAAAGTCCATTTCTATGCGCTTGGAGAGATTGTCTGGAATCACGCCTGAGCGATGCCATTTTCAAGGCTAATGAAACCGATGTCTTGCTGAAACATGTGGCACATTTTCCTGAAGCGATTGATGCTGTAGAACGCCTGATTGAACTGATGCCCAAAAACCATCCCGTTCATCAGACTCTGTTAAAATATAAAAATCTTTAAAGCTGATGTAACTATCGGTACAAAGCTAAACAGTTAAAATAGGAAAATTCTGGAATATTAAGTATTATCCTTGCTTACTGTGGGTTTGCTTATTAATTTAGACTGAACCTGATCCTAAAATTTTTATCAGTGGCTACCCAGTTTGCCTAGCTGCTTGATGGGATGCTCTTCATTAAAATCAGCTACGCTTACCTTCATGTCATTTGAAGGACGCGCAGTTTATTCCTCAGAGATTAAATATGATATTAAGATCATACGACGGGAAATTTTTTCTGGCTGGAACGGGCTAAAAAAATCGTGGCATTTTTCTACCATGGGATTAATGTCGATATTCATAATGAAGGGGACTTCATAAAAAAGAAACACCCCCCGCTTTTATCCTCTTATGAAGGCAAAAGGATCAGCCAGGAACAGGAAAATGCATGTCTGCTCTTGGCACACTTCCTCAGGAAGTGAAACAGGGGCTGTTAAAAATGTAAGTCAGATGCTTGGAGAGAAGACTTAAATTGAGGCACTACATCGCCGCTTTAAAAATATCTACCACTTGGGCATGGCTGGCTTTACGTGGATTGGTCAGCATGCAGGCATCTTTTTGTGCATTTTCCGCCATGATGGCCAAGTCAGCTTCTTTTACATTCAATTCCGTCAGCCCAGATGGAATACCAATTGAAGCCGAAAGCTGACGAATGGCGCCAATCGCTTCATAAGCTGCTTCAGTTACGGTTAAGCCTTCTGTATTCACCCCCATCAATTGGGCAATTTTGGCATAACGTTCAGGACAAGCAATCAGGTTAAATTCACAAACATGGGGGAGCAAAATTGCATTACAAACACCATGCGGCAAGTTGTAGAAGCCTCCGAGCTGATGTGCCATCGCATGCACATATCCTAAAGAGGCGTTATTAAAGGCCATTCCGGCAAGATGTTGAGCATAGCTCATGGCATCCCGTGCTTCTAGATTATCCCCATTCGCCACTGCGGGACTGAGCCATTCACTGATCATGGTGATCGCCTTTTCTGCGCAGGCATCAGTGATGGGATTAGCAGCCGTAGATACATAGGCCTCAACCGCATGTGTCAGAGCATCCATCCCTGTTGCCGCAGTCAGGCCGGCAGGTTTGGCCAACATCAGTTTAGGGTCATCAATTGCAATGAGTGGTGTGCAACGCCAATCTACAATCGCCATTTTCACATGGGTATCGGTATTGGTAATGATACAGAAACGTGTCATCTCCGAAGCCGTCCCTGCCGTGGTATTGATTGCAATCAGTGGTGTCATCGGAACGGTACTTTTATCAATCCCTTCATAATCACGGATATGTCCGCCACCTGCAGTGACCAGACCGATGCCTTTGGCACAGTCATGTGATGAGCCCCCACCTAACGATACAATAAAATCACAGGCATTTTCATTATAAGCTTCAACTCCATGATGCACGTTAATATCAGTTGGATTGGGTTCCGCACCTGGGAAAATATAACTGTCAACACCTGCCTCTTTCAAATAATCTGCAATATCATCTGCAACACCAAATTTAAACAGGCCAGCATCAGTTACAATCAGTGCTTTCTTGGCGCCTAAATTTTGTGCTTTGATCCCGATTTCTTTAGCACAGCCCGGACCAAAAAGTGAAACACAGGGAATATAAAAACCGTTAGTTTGATCTGAAATATTTTTAAAAGCCATGGTGTTATTCCTTCTACCATTCATTGATTATTTTATCGGTGACCCTCACCGTAATATAAGTATTGAATTAAGTTAAAAAGAATCCTACCTACCAAATACCTACCAATTTAAATTTTTGATTCTAGCCAAAATAATGCATTTGAGGTATTTAAAAGCAGATTGGCAAGGTTTAGCAGATACTGGGTAGATTGGTTTAATAAAGGGCGTGTGAATAGCACACTAGGCTGTTTGCTACTTTCTGATTTTAAATAAATACTAAAATGCTTTATTCATTTTTAAGATAAAGATAAACAGTACAGGGCTTAGAAATACCCATAGAGACACAAAGCTAATACTGGAGCTAAACTGGGTACGTAATAAAAACATCGCGACGAATAAGAAAATACCTGCAGCGAATTTAGTGTACGTAGGAAAATCCGCTAAAAAAGCGTAATGAGATTTTCGGGTTTTTAGGATCTGCTTTTCACTTACCACATAAAAACCAAAACAGCTCAGCCAAAGCAGACCGATCACTGCAATCCATATCATATTGATGATTCCTGTTGAGTGATTTTTAATTTAGCCTGAATTTTATTGACCGCTTTTTGCTGAATGGGCGTAATTTTTTGGTGTAAAAATAGAGCAAAAAGGGCCAAGGTCCATAACATTAGCTCAATACGCAAAAAAGGCCAATAAGTCGCAAAAGAATCAACATATTGCTGGGAAACTAAATAATAAATATCAATCAGGGGAATTATAAAGGCAGCACAAATCAGAAGTTTAAGCTGCATTCTCCATATATCTTGCTGTGGGGTTACACATGCCAGGATAAAACTGCCAAGCCAGATAGAGAAAAAACTATAAATTTCATAATTTGGTGCACCTACAGGAATACTGATAAAACGATTCGCATAGAGATATCCCAGCATGGCAAGCGGCAAGCCAATAATTATGGTGATATTCAAGCGGTTCACTAAATAGTGTCCGAGATGAAACCGCACTGATTTTTTCTGCATCTGGCGTTTCAGGCTCCACAGCAGCAATCCGGATGCAATCATTGCGCAGCCTAATATGCCGGAGAAAAATAACCCTAAACGTAAAACAGGTTCGGCAAAACGTGCCATATGTAAACCATACATGCTGGCATTTAGTGTGGCAATTGCACTTTCATTTCGTGTATTTTCAAGCAATTTTCCGGTAGCAGCATTTAAAATAAGCTGTGCCTGATTTCGTGTAATGGAATGATCTTTGAGCTGAGTTAAGGTTATGTGTGCCAGCTGGGTATTGGGCTGCTTGACCGTGATATTGTCAAATTCCGCATATCCCCAGTGTTGCTGTGCCGTGGTGATAAAATGTTGAATTGGCAGCATCTGGGTTTTCACAGGAACTGAGTGGGTGGCTGATGTATTGATTGTGCGAATTTCTTCAAAATATTGAAAGGGATTGTCTGGATAAAGTTTTTTCATACCGGAAGGCAGCACGATATAAAAGAAAATCGCCAACCCGGTAAATGTCATGGTCAAAAAGAACGGCAGGGCAATCACTGAACTGACATTATGAAAATCCAGATAAGAGCGCTGTCCTTTAAAGGCTCTTAGGGTAAAAAAGTCTGTCAGGATTTTTTTATGGGTAATGATTCCTGAAATCAGAGTCAATAACATGATAAAGGCAGCAATCGTCACAATCAGCCGACCAATGGTGTAGGGCATACCATAGAGCTGAAAATGAAAATTATAGAAAAAATCTCCCCCTTGTGTGGCTGAAAGCTGTAATTCTTTTCCTGTCGAAGCATTCAGGGTTTTGACTTCATAGCCACCATCCGCTTTTTGCCAGTAGACTTTATTCACCGGTGAGTCTTGATTGGCGACTCCGATATACCAGTTTTGGGCGTCCGGTGCATGCTGCTGTAAATAGCTGTAAGCAGATTTTAAGGCAGTTTCCTGATTGACTTGCATTGTGGCAAATTCAGGCTGCATCCATAGACTGATTTCATGTCGGTAATAGGTGACCGCGCCTGTTAAAAAGATCGCAAAGAGTAACCAGCCAAAGCTTAAACCCAGCCATGAATGTAAACATGCCATGGATTGACGGACAGATTTATGCATGGTTTAACCTATGAAGCGGGAGAAGAGAAATAAAATAAGTAAAGGAATCAGGCTATAGATAGAAAGCTTTTTTAAACTTTGGATACAGAAGATTCCAATCACAAAACAAACATAAAAAATCAGGGCAGTAAATGCAGCCAAATAGACAGACTCAGCTTTAGGCAGAAAAGCCTGTAGAAAGTAAGCCAGATCGAGTGCGATTAAATAACTGCACAAGTAGCCAATGCCAAAGGTCATGCCTAAGCGATAGAGAATGGCAAGTGGCTGCACTACAACAGACATCATATTTGGCCTTGAATAAATCTATACTGATGAAAATCTAAAAACTTAATAAACAAAACTTAAAGTCGTTACCAGATACTGTTTTTTATAGGCCTGCTGATTCAATTTTCCTGCCTTGTCTGCTTCTTTGCCAACTTCAATGACATATTGACCTTTCCATGGCGTGGCGATCGTAATCTGGCCTTGGCCGTTGGTGGTGTATTTTTTTAGCCAGAATTGCG
The DNA here is from genome assembly GCF_000369685.1 of Acinetobacter sp. CIP 102136. GTDB lineage: Bacteria > Pseudomonadota > Gammaproteobacteria > Pseudomonadales > Moraxellaceae > Acinetobacter > Acinetobacter fasciculus. Next base: position 76,781 of record NZ_KB850147.1, on the reverse strand, counting down.
GGGAAAAGACTGTGACTTCAACATCCGCAGCAGCTTTACCCTGATACAGTACCGTAAATGTATTGCTGTTGATCTGGGTCGGGACAATATCTAGTTCTGACTCTGCTTTCAAGTTTTGTCTGCCGGATTTGGCATGATAGCTCAACAATGATTCTCCATAGATCAATTCATGACTGAGCTGGACATCTGTCTGGCCTTGGGTCGCATAAAGCAAATGATCTTGTTGCATTTGAGGACTAAAGCTTTTTCTAGACTGAACGGCCTTTGCTTGATTAAAAGACTTCAAGGCACCTTGCTGCGTTTCTTTAAGCTGTTCACTATATTCACCAAAGAACGCATGAGTCTGCTTATCTGTATCACGTTCCAGCCAAAGCATATGCGCCTGAGCTGAAAGTGTCATAGACAGTCCGAGGGTCAGAGCGATCATTTTTTTCATTTGTTTTACCTGTTTTTGTGTATGTAGTGATGATTTAGCCCTGAACATGTCGTCAAGGCTAAGTTTGAAAATCAGTATTTAAATTTCACAGCAACGCTGTAATTTGCTGGTGCACCATAAAAACCTTGCTGATTCGGGAAATTGAACAGATATTTTTCATTGGTCAGGTTATTACCATTGGCTTGCAAGGTCATATGCTCATTCAGCTCATAGCTGGCCATTAAGTTCACGAGCGCATAAGCATCCTGCTCAATGATTCCAGCTTTCTGGGTAATCACTCCATTGGCGGTTGCTTCAGGCACATCTAGATAGGTCTGATCTTGCCACTGCACACCAAGGCCCAGTTTCAGTTTTGGAAGTTGCGGCACCTGATAGGTAGTTAAAAGATTAAAAGACTGGGTTGGATTGAAGGTACGCGCATCACCGCCATTGATCAGATCTTTCAGGCTAAACTGGGTATAACCAAAGCTTAAGTTAAAATGGTCGGTCAGTTGTCCCGCCAAGCCAAACTCGTAGCCTTGGGAACGCAGGTCACTGACCTGAGTTGTGCGTAAAGTCGGAATACCATCAGAATCACGAAGCGGATAATTACTTTGCTCCGTTCTGAACACAGCCATGGTGGCGGTAAGCTTGTCATCTAGCCAAGAACCTTTGACTCCGACTTCATAGCTTTCACCTTCGATCGGTTTGTTAATGCTGCCATCATCTGCTCTGGTGGTTTGCGGACGGAAAATCGAGGTATAACTCAGATAGCCTGTATATTCAGGGCTAAAGTTATAGGTCAGACCGGCATAGGGTAAAACTTTATCTTCATCATAAATGGTGTCGGTCCCATAACTGCTACCACTGCTTTCAGCCTGAACATAGTTCGCACCTAAAAGCAGTTTCAGATCATCATTCAGATGCAGTCGGGTCGCAGCATAAAGGCTCTGGTTCTTCTGCCGGATATGCATTTCACCACTGGTTTTCGACATATCCCAGCTTGGTTCTTCGGGTGTAAAACTGGCTAAATCTGTGGTCAGCGGATTGACAAAGCTGCCAGCATAACCCAATTCATCCAGACGATTTTTGGCCCAGACATAGCCCAATGAGGCTTCATGGCGTTGTCCCCAAAGCGGATAGGTGCCGCTAAAACTCAGGCTGGCTTGTTGTTCTTTATTGTCATCAATATACATGCCTGGGTAGAGGAAGATGCCTGAAGTGCCATTTGCGCCAGGTTTGCCGGACAGAAACAAGAGCTTTGAATCGCGTTGTGTACGTTTTTCATCATAGGTCAGTTTGGCTGTCCAGTCGCCACCCAGTTTTTGTTCAAGCTCGGCAAAGTAACTTTTAATATTGCTATCCCAGTGCGCCCAGCTTGGACTGTAATTATAATTCCGTGAGTAACTGAGCTGCTCGCCTTCAGTATTGATCAGTGGATTAGAACCCCAATTGACACCATTCGGCTTGTGATTGGTTTCAGTATAGCCAGCAGTCAATAGAGTTGTGTCAGTAATATCTGCCTCCACAACAGCACCTATGCCGTTCTTTTCTAGTTCATAACGATCCAGATAACTGTCACCAGTCTGTTGATAACCAAATACACGGCCTCTGACTTTTCCATCCTGGGTGAGAGGAGAAGATACATCTGCTTCATAGCGCTGGGTATTCCATGAGCCGTAACTGGCATTCAAGGCTGCCTGAAGTTCCTGAGTAGGGCGTTTGCGAATCATGTTAATAGTTGCGCCGGGATCGCCAATTCCATTATTTAAGGCATTCGCGCCTTTGACCACTTCGATACGGTCAAACAAAAAACTGTCTGGATTATCATTATTATAATTATAGCCTTCGAGTGGAATACCAACGCCATCGACTAAAACATTTGAAATCTCGAAACCTCGGGCAAGGTAGGAGGTCCGTTCCGTTTCCTGATTGCTGACGATAATGCCAGGGGTATTGCGCAGTACGTCCCGGGTATTATCCAAGGCAAAGTCATCCAGTTGCTGGCGGGTAAGGACATTGACTGTTTGCGGCGTTTCCTTAAGTGGAATATTCAGTTTTGAGGCGGTTGACGAGTTTTGGATGATATAGGCTTTACTCTGTTCAGAGCTGAGCTCACTCTGTTCTGATTCCGCTGTAACGGTAATCGTCGGTAATTGCTGAGTATCATCGGCAAAACTTTGTTGTGTAACTAAAATCGAAAAACTGAGTAAAGATAGTTTAAATGATGAAGGAACGGTAGAAGACATTTTGGCTAATGTAAATGATAATAATTATCACTAATGTTATTATTTAATATATCTTAAAGCAATCTCAACATAACAGGAAATATGAATGAAAAATGGGTTAATGATAGGTAAATTTCCAAATAAAACTTTAATGTAAGGATAGGGAGCAATAAATATCACTATTAAAAAGATGTTATTACCTTACCTTTGTGCTCCTGAACGGCTTTGCTGCACTAATACCTAACACTTTGATTTTATTATATTTATTTTTTATTAAAGTTTTATAAGACCCTTAAAAATCAGTATCTTGAAAAATATTTATGCAATAAAGCCACGAAGAGATAAAGCTTATCCTGTGCTGTTTGCATCTCAGCGATGTCGATATGAAAGTAACAATTGAAGCGCTTCCTGACAGGGCGATCACCTTGTACCTTAGGCAGTCATGAAATACCATGCCGCTGCAAGCAGCGGTGTAACGACGAGCGTGTCAGATAAGGAATACTCGGCTGCAATGCATAAAGGCAATCGTCTAGCGGCAACAAAGTGCGTTTTTGAAAAGCAACAATTGCCGCCTCATCTTCAGGCGATAACACGCTTGAGCGAGGATTCTTTGGCCCGGTTGTAAGATCATCTACTGAAGTACGTTTCTTCCATTTTGCGACGGTTTTTTGATTGATGCGGTAACGCTTGGCTAGCGTTCTTAAGCTCTCTTGACTATTTTGTATTGCTCGACGCACTGTCTATGTCGTTGTGACGCTGCTGTGTAGAACTTGTCCCATAGTGCTTCCTTTCATTTCTCTAAGAATGTTGCACCATTAAAATCTGGGACTAAACATCTAGCTAGAAAGTTCCACAGTTTGAAATTAAACGTCGATAAGCCAAAAAAAAGCACAAGCTACCGATCATTCCAAGATAGAGCAGTTTAGGCAAGATCAGTGTTGTAGGCACACCCATCTGATTGAGTTGAATAAACGTCTGCACAATTTGGGTAGAGGGCAGGATTTCGCCAACGACTTGCATCCAGGTGGGCATGGCAGCATGCGGCCAGGCCGCACCAGATAAAAAGAACAGTGGAATAGAAGTGAATACAATGACATGCCCCGCACGTTCCGGCAGATCCAGAAAACTGGCGAATAGGCAGGTCATGCCAATTATCGTGTAGATAAAAACCGGAACAGCCAGCAGCATCCCGAGCAGGTTGCCACCGCGTGGATAATCAAATAGCCAGAAGCTAAAACCGAATAAATAGAAACATCCCAGACAGCCAATAGTAAAGACTGCTAAACCCATTCCCATGAGTGCATTTGCGTTTAATTCTATTTTTCTTTCCCGATATACCAAAATCAGCATACTCAAACCCAAAAGAATGGTTTGGTGGATAATTAAGGGTGCAACCGCAGGAAAGACATAACTGCCATAGCCGGACAGTGGATTAAATAAAGGAATTTGATGCACAGAAAGGGCTGGTGAAAAATCCGAGACCTCGCCAAAGCGTTCAGCATAATCTGCCAAAGTTTGCTCAACTGATGTGGCTAAGCCCAGACCAATTTGTTTGGTCACTAAAAAGTTGGCTGTACTTAAATACAGGCCAATGCCACCTGTTTCACCATGCCTTAAGCTTTGCGATAAATTGTCCGGTAGTAACAAAATACCATCGGCTTTTTGTGACTCCACCCATTGTTTGGCTTCGGCAAAATTGCCGGTAATCGCCTCAATTTCCACATTGGGGCTTTGTGCCACCTGACCAATAATGCGGGTACTTAAGCTACTTTGTTCTTCATCGACAATAATAATCGGTAAGGCTTCAGCCTGCTGTGCCTGATAAGCGGTTGGATAAAAAAAGCTGTAAAACAAGACGGATAGAATCAGCGTGGTAAAGATCGTACCGTGACTGACAATATCTTTGAAGCTTTGTAGATAGTAAAACCAAAGGGATTTCATTGGACTGCTCCTTTGGCTATTTTTTTAAGAAACAGATAAGCCAGCAGAGCATAAACCAAAGCATAGACCAGCAGCATTAATCCAGCTTGCAGTGAAATATGCAATGGACTACCAATCACCCATTGTTCAGTTTGTAATTTGGCATAGGGCGTAAACGGAATAATATTGGCCCAAAACTGGGTGAATAGGGGCGCATTATTTAAAGGTAGGGTCACACCGGCAAAGCTCAAAGATGAACCCCCATAGACCGCAATGAGGCCGAAAGATTTACTTAAATCTTTGGTCGCCAGAACCACTGCACTGCTTAAAAATGCATAGGCGCTATATAGCAGAAATTGTGCCGATAGAATCAGGGCGAGCGAGCCGGCAACAAACCAGCCGCGAATTTCAATCAGCCAGAACATCCAGACCCAGGTCCACACACTAAAAATAGCCACATAGACCAGGTTCTTAGACAGCAATGCCATCCAGATGGATGAGTTGCTGAGCCAGCTTGTTAAGGTCTGTCGCTTCAGTTCCTGACCGACGGAAAATGCCACACAACAACACAGCAGTAAATGCAGAATTGCCGGAATGACATAGGGTTCCAGATAGAATTCATAATTCAGTTGTGGATTATACAGCGGCGATATTTTGATATGCGGCGACGGTGCTTCGAGAGAAGGCAGCCGGTTGCCCAGATATTGCTGTCCGCCAAATTCAGCGAGTGCTTGTAGGGTACTGACCAGCATGGCAGAGGAGATGGTATTCCCGATACTGAAATAACTCTGGTTAAAGGCAATACTGATGTCAGCATCCCGGGCACGAACCAGACGTTGCTCGGCACCGCTTGGAATATGGATATAACCCCAAATTTTATTTTGATTTAGCAGGCGCTCAATTTCAGCTGTTTGTTCCGACACCGTAGCAATTTTAAGAGTATGATTCAGCGCCACATGCTGATAAATGCTTTGACTCAGCGCACTCTGATCTTGATCAATAATCGCAATCGGTAAATGATCCGGTTTCCCTTGAGCAAACATGCTGCTGAATAAAATAATCACCAGTGCAGGTGCGAGCGTGACCAGACACAGATCCCATTTTTCTCGGAGCAGATAGCGCAGTTCGCGCCATATACCCGTCCACATTATCGGGTCTCTTTCAGTTTAAATAACACGCTCATCCCGACTTTGAGTTCAGGAATCACTGGTGTGGGCACAAGATGCAGCTTAAAACTGCGCACATCATAACCGCCGGTTTGACGTGTGGTCTTAATGGTGGCAAATTCACCTTCAGCACTGATCTGTCTAATTTGAAAAGTGGCGGTTTTATCTAGGGCGGGAATATAACCTTCAATACTGCTCATTTTCTGAAATGGGGCATATTGGTCTTCACGAATATTCAGGCTCACCCACATCTTGTCTTCAATCAGGCTGACCACAGGGACTGCGGTGGCTACCAACTCCGAGACTTTGCCATAGGTTTTAGACACCGTTCCGTTTACAGGTGCTACTAATTGGGTTTCTGCCTCTAATGCATTGGCTTCATCCAGCGCAGCCTGGGCAATATCTACTTGTGCATCGGCAGAACTCTTTTGCTGCGAGGTGCTGCCACGTTTGGCACGTGCGTATTGCTGATACGCTGCTTCTGTCATTTGTGCCGCTGATTGACTGGCTGCATACAATTCATCACGGCGCTGGCGTGAAATCACACCTTCCTTAAATAAATTTGCACCACGCTCATAAGAAACTTTGGCTAAATTTTGCTGTGCTTTCAGCGATTGCCAGTTGGCATACAGGCTCGCGATATTTTCTTCTTGCGAGCCACGTTCAGCAGTCGATTGTAAGGCCAGCGCAGATTGTAAAGCCGCTGCGGCTTGCTGTTTTTTGGCCTGAATTTCCGGGCTGTTTAAGCGCACCAGCACATCGCCTTTTTTGACCCGCTGACCTTCTTCTACATAAATTTCTTCAATACGGCTTGGCACTTTGGTCGCCACCTGAACTGTTTCAGCTTCTACACGACCCTGCAATTCAAGCGGAGCCGGTTGGTAGCTTTTCCACAATCCAAAAGCGATGACTGCCAGTAGAATTGGAATCAGGGCAAGCAATAAATATTTTTTCTTTTTGGAGATTTCAGGAGCTTGTTCATGCTCGGTCGAAGTCGCCGCATTATTTTCTATTCCAGTTCTTGTTTCTACCTGTTGCGCAGGAGATTTTTCTATATCGCTGGATGAAGCCGCTTCATTCACAGGATCATTGGGTTTTTGATCTTCGTTCATGTTCGGCTCCATTAGCGAATATAGTGGGTGTTGGTATGTTGGATGTAGTTCGGAAATTCTGCAATCGAGCCATGGCTTTGTAATAGGGTGGCCAGTGACATCACATATTTGTAGGCATTCAAGGCAGTTTCAGCTCGTAATCCGCTCAGCATATTTTGTGCATCGATGACCTGTGTGGCGGTGCCCGTATCTTCTTTAAAAGACAATTCTTGGATGCGTAAATTTTCCTGTGCGGCTTTCAAGTTTTGTGCCAGAAGCGCATCACTTTGCTGTGCACTGAGTGCTTCGCTATAAGATTTATAAATCAGATTTTCAATTTCCTGCTGGGTGCGTGCAGTGAGAAGTTCTGTGGCAGAGCGTTTGAGTTCGGCAGCCTGAATATTTTTGTTTTTATCGATCCCGGAAAACAGGTTATAGCGTGCGGCAATCCCGACAATCCAGTTTTCATTTTGATCCAGACTATATTCACCAAAAGCAAAAACATTCGGTTTTTTTGCCGCTTGCTGGGCTTTGACATTGGCTTGGGCCAATTGGGTATCCAGCTGCATTTTTTGAATCAACGCAGAGTTCTGACTAAAAGTTTTTAGCAGATGATTTAAGGCCTGTGGCTCGGTTTTATTGACAAATAAAGGCGTCGAAAGTTCGGTGATGCTACTTTCCTGAAGCAGATTATTCAGCTGGAACAGCGCAGCATTCAAATTGGCTTGTGTGTTTTGCTGGCTGCGTTCGGCATTATTACGTGCCACTTCAAATTGCATGCGCTGGCCTTTACTGATAAAACCTTGCTGTTCCATCTTTAAGGCGTTGCGATAATGCTGCTGCATGGCATTCAAGTTAAACAGTGCTGCTGCATGCAGTTGCTTTTGGAGCTGGACATTGAAATAACTTTGAATCAGTTCAAAACGCTGCGTATCTTGCTGCTGTTTGTTGCTGAGCTGACTACGACCTACTTGAATATTGGCGATTTCTTTGGCGCTGCTTGTCAGTCCACCGGTATAAAGCGGCATCATAACTGAAACCGTTGGGCGAATCACCTGATCATCCAGCACGACATGCGAACTATCAGGAATTAAGCCCACCCCATTTTGAATAGGTTGTCTTAAACTATTTTTTAGTGGGTCAGCCAGACCCCCTAAGTTCAGTTCATCAATTCTATTATTGACACCATCCGTTAAGGATTGCTCTAAATTATTTTTTAATGCACCCAAAGGCAGATCGAGTTCATTATGAAAGGCATACGCACGAACATTCAGGTCGACTCGTGGCAGACCTATACCTTTCACTGCTTCAGCTTCAAGTTTTGAAGCCTGCTCCAGACTTTGATAGGCTTGGCTGCTATAAGAGTTTTGCAACAACTGACGTTCAGCGTCATGAAAGCTGATGCTCTGCGCATAAGTAAAGCTGCCATACATCATCGATGCAAGCAGATTTAAACCCCAGACAAGCTGTCTTTTATTTTTCTTTAAGTTCATAAAGTCGCTAAACTGATTTAAAGCCGGTGATGTTATCCGGCTAGTATAAATCAAAGGTATGCAGATAGAACTAGTGTAAAGTTATAGTATTGTTTCTTGTACATTTGTCTATAAAAAAGGAAGCTTATGCATCCTTAATTAACCCGAATCGCGGATAAGAAATTGACTTGAAAAATAAGAGGACTAGAGCCATCAGTTGAGTTACCACACCAAACTCACAACTCTCGTCCTGATGTTCAATAGTACCGAATTATTCTGCGTAATTGATGATTTTTTTCTTAAATTTGAATCAACTTATTGGGAGTTTCTCAAACAAAACCGTGGTTCCTTAAGAATCAGAACTGCTCAACTTACAATTTCAGAAATCTGCTTTATTGCCATTTGGTACAAATGCTCTCATTTCAATAATTTCAAAGCCTTTTTCAGCTGGTTAAAAGAAGATAAAAGCCATTTATTTAAGTACTTGCCTTGCTATCAAAGGATGATTCATCTGATCAATATGCATGAATTAGCTCTACACGCTTTACATGTGGCACTGATGAAAGGCCAAGGTACACAATATTTATGGATTGATTCAACAACTCTGCCAGTTTGTAAAAATCAACGTATTCAGCATCATAAATCATTAGTCCAAATTGCATCACGTGGTAGAAGCTCAATGGGCTGGTTTTATGGCTGTAAATTACATATCGTGATGAACCAATTTGGTGAAATTAGTTGTTCTGCTTTATCGAATGGACATGTTGCTGACATAAAAATGGTTGAGCAATTGGTTGCTGGTGTAGAAGCAAAACTTTACGGGGATCGAGGTTACATCATCCAAGAATTAAAAATTAGATTGAAACATCAAGGTATTGATTTAATTATTTATCATCGAAAGAATATGCAGGCTATTCAACTTTGTGCATCAGATGAATATCACCTAAGACAACGCAATAAAATAGAAACATTATTCAGCTTATTGAAGGGGCAATACAATTTAGTGACGAGTAAAGCACGTAGTCTTCATGGATTTCTGAGTGGAATTTACGCCTCACTATGTGCATATCAATTAACCCATCGAAATAAGCCAACAATTCAAATTAAGGAATCATCGGCTTAAGCAGGATTCGAGTTAAATAAGCTTTCAAAATAGCTTGATACACTAAAGCTATTTTAAGCAGGCAATGAATATGAAAGAAAACGCTAAAGAAAAATAAAAAAAACAGCGTATGATTTACTCAATGGAATTTTAGATGATGCAGACAAGATGATCCGTAATGATTGGTCACGTGCCGAAATACAAGAAATTTATGACTTGCCTTTAATGGATTTACTGTTTCAGGCACAGCAAATTCATCGCCAAAACTTTGAACCGAATACTGTTCAGGTCAGTACTCTGCTTTCAATTAAAACGGGCCGTTGTCCGGAAGATTGTAAATACTGTTCGCAATCTGCACATTATGATACTGATCTGGAAATTGAAAAACGCGTAGAAGTACAAAAGGCGATTGCTGAAGCCAAACAGGCCAAAGCTTCCGGTTCGACCCGTTTTTGCATGGGCGCAGCATGGCGTAACCCGCATGAACGCGATATGCCGTATGTGCTGGAATTGGTGCAGGAAGTCAAGAAACTGGGCATGGAAACCTGTATGACCCTAGGGATGCTGAATGCCTCACAGGCGGAACGTCTGAAAGATGCAGGGCTAGATTATTACAACCACAACCTTGATACCTCACGTGAATATTATGCCAATGTCATCAGTACACGTAGCTTTGATGACCGCTTAAATACGCTTGATCATGTGCGTAATGCCGGAATTAATGTCTGTAGTGGCGGTATTGTCGGCTTGGGCGAAGGCGTACAAGACCGAGTCGGTTTGTTATTTGAACTAGCGACTATGCCGATTCACCCGGGTTCGGTGCCCATAAATATGCTGGTTCCTATTGAAGGCACACCACTGGCCGATGTTGAAAAACTGGATGTGATTGACTGGATTCGTACTATTGCGGTAGCACGGATTATTATGCCGAAGAGTTATATCCGCTTGTCGGCAGGTCGTGAATCTCTCTCTGACTCTGATCAGGCACTGGCATTTATGGCTGGAGCTAACTCATTATTTTCAGGTGATAAATTGCTTACTGCCCCGAACAGTGGTGAAGGTAAAGACAAAGTCTTGTTTGCTAAATTAGGCTTAAAAGCTGAAGCTGCCAAGAAAACAGCTAAAGAATTGGCTGTAGATGCGATGCAACCTGCTTAATTAATCGTGTAACAAACAGGGATCATTTCAACTTGAATTGGTCCCTTTTTATTGGAGCAGACAAAATGAAGATACTGATGATTACGGGTTGGGGGCTAGGAACAGCGGTCTTAACCCCGTTTGTAGAACAGTTACGGCAGCAGCATCAAGTTGAAGTATGGGATATTTTTGATCCTAACGTGGAAAGTATTTTGGCCGAAAAAGTCAGGCAGGCGAGTTCTATTGATGTCTTGATGGGATGGTCTTTGGGTGGACAGTTGGCACTTTTGCTGGCTAATGAAATCCAGCAACAACTGAAAATTGCCAAGCCAGTGATTTGCTGTATGTCAAATCCCTGTTTCGTGGCCAACGAAGCATGGCCACAGGCAATGCCAGTTGAACAATATACACAATTTAAATCCTCCATACTGGCTGATCCAAAACGCGGGATGCAGCGCTTCTGTACCTTGGTCACTTTAGCTGGCGCAGCAGCGCGTGAACGTGCAAAATTATTGCACCAACAGTTAAATAGTATTGATTTAAACTATCAGGTTAAGCATCTTTATCTATTGCAGCAATTAAATCTAGTGGATATCTTAAAAAATCATTCAGTCAAGATGCTATTTATATTTTCCGAGAATGATATGTTGGTTCCTTACAAAGTTAGTCAAGAATCTGTGTTTTTAACAACCCAAAATCTGAATTTGGTAAAAATACAGGGCACGCACGATGCCATCCTTTTTGATACCAAGTTACTCGTTGAGCCAATTTTAAAATTTTTAGCCGATCTGGCTTAAGCAAAAAGAGATTGGTAGCTCTTGACGTTTCATTTTCAGATTTAACGCGCTAAGATCAGTTTTAGTTTTAATAATTGGGGTAAATTCTGTGCAGGACGCTTTTGATCAACAGCATATTTGGCATCCTTATACCTCCATGACACAACCCTTGCCATGTTACAAAGTTAAAGCTGCACATGGTGCAGTCATTGAACTTGAAGATGGTACCGAGCTGATTGATGGCATGTCGTCCTGGTGGTGCACAATTCACGGTTATAATCATTCTGAACTCAATCAGGCCGTAACAAAACAATTAGAGTCGATGTCACATATCATGTTTGGTGGTTTGACTCATCAGCCTGCGATTGATGTGTCTAAACTGCTACTCGAGATCACGGCGCCTGAACTGGATAAAATTTTCTTTGCCGATTCCGGCTCGGTCGCGGTTGAGGTGGCGTTGAAAATGGCTGTGCAATATTGGAATGCACGTCAGCAACCACAAAAAACTAACTTTGTTACCACACGCTCTGGCTATCATGGCGACACCTGGAATGCCATGTCGGTTTGTGATCCTGTAACTGGTATGCATCAAATTTTTGGTTCGAGTTTGCCGAACCGTTTATTTGTTCCGGCACCTCAAAGCCGTTTTGATGGGGCATGGCAACCCGAAGATATACAGCCACTTGAGCGCATACTGGCACTGCAGCATCAGCAGATTGCTGCCATGATCATCGAGCCGATTGTGCAAGGTGCAGGGGGGATGCATTTCTATCATCCAGAATATTTAAAGCAAGCTAAGTTGTTGTGTGAAAAGTACGATGTACTGCTGATTTTAGATGAAATTGCCACCGGTTTTGGCCGCACTGGAAAACTATTTGCTTATGAACACGCTCAGGTCACACCAGACATTATGTGTATCGGTAAGGCATTGACTGGTGGTTATATGACCCTGTCAGCGACCTTAACCACTCGCCATGTAGCAGAGACGATTTCAAGTGGTGAAGCGGGTGTGTTTATGCATGGCCCAACTTTTATGGCTAATCCGTTGGCCTGCGCGGTCGCATTGAAAAGTACCCAGCTGTTACTGGCTCAAGACTGGCAGACGCGTATTCAACAGATTGAAAGTACACTAGGACAATATTTACTGGATTTAAAATCCTTGGCACAAGTCAAAGATGTGCGTGTCCTCGGCGCAATTGGCGTGGTTGAGCTACATCAAACTATTGATTTGGCGCGTTTTCAGGCTGAATGTGTATGCCGTGGCGTCTGGATTCGTCCTTTTGGCCGTCTGGTCTATGTCATGCCGCCATATGTAATTTCAACACAGCAACTTGAAACTTTATTAAAGCATATGCGGGAGATGATTCAGCAGATAGAGGCAGTAGCATGAACCATCTTGAGCATTTCCAGCAGCAGCTAGATGACTTGAAACAGCAAGGGCAATATCGCCAGTTTAAGTCCAATATTTCTAGCCAGCCACGATTGCAACTCAATGGTCAAGAGATGCTGAATTTGGCATCCAACGACTATTTAGGTCTGGCATCCAACTTAACGCTACGTGAGGAATTTTTTGACCTCACGCCCATGTCTGAGCGACATATGAGTTCAAGCTCTTCACGTTTACTGACGGGAAACTTTCCCAATTTTGAACAACTTGAAGCACAGATGTCACAGGCTTTTGGACGTTCAGTACTGCTGTTTAATAGTGGTTATCACATGAATATCGGGATTCTTCCTGCGCTCAGTAATGCTAAAACCATGATCATTGCTGACAAACTGGTACATGCCAGTATTATCGACGGGATTCGTTTATCTAAAGCTGGCTATGTGCGTTACCGCCATAATGACCTGCAGCATTTGACTCAGTTTTTAGAAAAATATCAGTCAGATGAATCTATCCAGCGCATCATTGTGGTAACTGAATCAATTTTCAGTATGGATGGGGATGAAACAAATTTAGCTGCTTTGGTGGCATTAAAACAGCAGTTTGCAAAAGTCATGCTCTATGTCGATGAGGCACATGCAATTGGTGTGCGCGGTGAACGTGGATTGGGCTGCGCAGAACAGTATCAAGTATTGGACCAGATTGATTTCCTGGTCGGTACCTTTGGCAAGGCTTTGGCTTCAGTTGGTGGTTATCTGGTCTGTGCGCCAGTGATTCGTGACTATCTGATTAATAGCATGCGACCTTTAATTTTTAGTACCGCCCAGCCGCCACTATGTATGGCCTGGACTAGATTTATTTTTCAGAAGGTACAGCAGCTTCAGGCGGGACGAGTACATTTGGCAGCATTGGCTGTACGCTGTCAGCAGGGCATTCAAGACTTGGGATATCACTGTCCGTCAACCTCGCAAATTGTGCCGGTACTGATTGGTGAGGCAAAACGCACCATTCAGGCGGCTGAAATTATGCAACAGCAGGGATTTTATGTGCTACCAGTACGTCCGCCAACGGTTCCTGCCAACACCTCCAGACTCAGAATCTGCCTGAATCAGAACATTTCTGCGGATGAGCTGGACGCATGTCTGCAGGTGCTGAGGAATTTGCCGCGATGAACAGCAAACAGATTGCCCAGCGTTTTGCTCAGGCAAATCTCAGTTATGAGCAGCATGCGCTGGTACAAAGTGCCGTAGCGGCAGAGTTGATGCAGTTCATGCAGCAGCATGTAGCACAACCACATTTGCAACGGGTATTGGAAATTGGCTGCGGTTCAGGGTTTTTTACCCGGCTTTTTATGCAGTATTACAGCTTTGATCATTTATTTTTAAATGATCTATATGCCGAAGTGAAGCAGCATTTCCCGGAAGATGATCGGCTTTTGTGGGGGATTGGTAATATTGAAACCTTGCCACTGCCGCAGTCTCTGGACATGGTGCTGTCGTGTTCTGCATTGCAATGGATCTCGGATTTAAAAGCATTGTTGCTCAACATTGCGCAGGCCTTAAATCCCTCTGGGCATCTGTGTTTTGCCAGTTATACGGACAATAATTTAAAGGAAATTAAGGCACTGACCGGACAAGGCTTGGATTATCTGCCTTTAGCGGAGGTCTGTGAACTGCTTGAATCCTTAGGCTTTGACATTCTGCTGCAGACAGAAGAACAGATGACCTTGCATTTTGAGCATCCGAAACAGGTGTTACAGCATATCAAAGCCACTGGTGTACAGGCGACGGCACAGGGGTTTCGGTGGACAAAATCGTCCTTACAGGATTTTTATACCGGCTATCAACAATTCCAAGACCCTGAAAGCAAACAGTATGCACTGACCTATCATCCGGTTTATGTCATTGCACGGAAGACAGCATGAGCGCACAGATTTATTTTGTCAGCGGCATTGATACCGCAATTGGTAAAACCTTTACTACTGGTTTTCTGGCCAAAAATTGGAATGAGCAGGGCATTCGTACCATAACCCAAAAGCTGATCCAGACCGGAAATGTCGATATATCAGAAGATATCGAACAGCATCGTGCAATTATGGGTTGTGGACTGTTACCGGAAGACCAGCAAAAACTGACCATGCCGGAAATTTTTACGTATCCGGCTTCACCGCATCTTGCTGCGCGACTGGATGGGCGAGCCATTAACTTTGAACAGATTCATCAGGCTACCGAACAGCTGGCTGCGGCCTACGACTGTATTTTGCTGGAAGGTGCCGGTGGTCTGATGGTGCCCTTAACCGAAGAGTTCCTGACTATTGATTATATTCAGACACATAATTATCCGGTGATTCTCGTCACTTCAGGGCGTTTAGGCAGTATTAATCATACCTTACTGAGTCTTGAGTTGTTAAAACTCCGCGGGGTTCAATTATATGCCATTGCTTTTAATCATGCAGATAACTCCAAAGATCCCTTGATCGCTGAAGATACCATTGCTTATTTAAAACAGTATTTGCAGCGTGATTTTGCTGATACGACATGGGTTGATATTCCAGCTTTAAATTTAGCCCTGTCTTCTCATAAGTAAGTGATCCGCTTGCAGCGAGGCTGATGTGAATGCTTAAATATTGAGGTTGCGCCACTGTAAATTGAATCTGATAGCCATATTTGTTTAACACCATTTTCATCAAATATAAGTCTAGCCCATGCCCATTTTGCTAGGGAGATTTATGCCAGAAACGCTGTCCCAATTATGCATATCTTCAACCTTTGATTATCATTATGAATGATCAGCACACATGCAGCATAGCAATTGAAATGGTGTTTGCCTGTGCATGCAATAGAGCATTGTTAAGTAGGTTTTTAAAGACGGTATCTAGTTCAAAATCGGGTAGGGCAACTCGGGTCAGGCTCGGTCAGTCAATTGTTAAACTGGGTTCAATTTCCGGATAAAGCGACTGTAAATCGGCAATCACCTGAGTCAGGAGCCGTGGAATTTCAATACTGTACTAGATATCACTCAGTACTTGATCGGTAGATGAAAGTGCTAGAAGCTGTTCCAGTAGCTGGGTACATCGGCGGATACCAAGGTGTACCTGCTGCAAGCTCTGTTGCAATTTGGGCGAGCTTGCCTGTTGTTCTGCCATCAGTTGTGCAAGCTGAATATGAGTTTTGATCGCGGTTAAAGGACTACGCAATTCATGGGCGGCGTATGAACTAAATACTTTTTCATTTTCCGGATTTTGATGCAGTTTATGTATTAAGTGCTTAGAGTTTTGAGCAAAGGACTGTACCTTGGAAGGCATTACTTTGGCATCTAAGGTTTTTAAATAGTGAGTAGCATCATTCACTGATAAATTTGGCTGACTTAAAAGGTTGAAACTTCATCTAAGGCTTTAAGCTCTCGACGAATAATCAAAACGATTAAGTCTATACATAGCAATAAAGACAAAATTATTGGTATTAATACCGATTATAAAATCTTTTTGAGCAATTATCCACGTAGGAACATCCGCTCTGCTACCACCACTTGAATATCCTCACGACGTAACACATAACTGAGCCTCACCTTGTTGCTTTGTACTAAAGCCAACTACTTGGTGGCTTAAATCTTTCGGTGCACCTCGGGTTTTTGCTACCACATGCTGAACGACACTGACGTCAGAGCCAAATAAAGACACTTTATAGGCAATCAACTGCTCTTGATTGGTGGAATGAAGTTGTTGGGCTAGTACATTTTCATCCAAGTTTTGCATCGGCAGTTGTTGAGTCAATCGAGCGACCATTGGATGGCTGAATCAAACCAAATTGATGTATTTCCTTGACTGAGCAAGGCTTTATTGTAGGTAGATCAACTGGTTGTACGATAGATCTTGGGTGCAGACCTCTTCATTTAGAAATTATATTCCCCAAGAAGCTTTCAGTGGTAGGTTTGTGCAACAAAGCCTCTTGCAAATAAAGGCTATCAAGGGATTTATACATTGTATCCAAATAGTTTATGGCCATTAAAAGCAAAAAAGCACTAAAAACCAGATCTCGAGCTAAAACTTTATAACCAAGAAATCAATAAAAGAAGAATTGGGATTGAACAGGTATTTGGAACTTTGAAAACCTTCAAAATCCTTGCCGAGCGATATCGCAACCCTGGCAAAAGACTAGGATTAAGATTTAATTTAATTGTGGGAATCTATAATTTTGAGCTGAGTAAAAAGTGAATTATGAAAGAAATCTAATATATAAAATTTTAAGAGATTATAAAAATTGGTCATACCAAAAAATAAATTAAATCTTTTATATTGTGTTTTTGGGCTAATATTACTAATATCGCCAATACAAAATGCACATTTTATCTCTTAAACTGTTCAATCTAGTAGTTAAGCATTTCAAGGAGTAGACAATGCTTCAACAGTGGCAACAAATTTATGATCCTATAGGCAATATCTGGATTTCGAGTGCTATTGCGCTAGTTCCAATTATTTTCTTTTTTTTAGCGTTAGCTATTTTTCGCATGAAGGGTAGTGTAGCCGCTACAATTACCGTTTTTTTAGCCTTTCTGGTCTCATTATTTTTATACAAAATGCCAATTGGAATGGCATTAGCATCAATGGTCTATGGATTCTTCTACGGCCTGTGGCCAATTGCATGGATTATTATCGGTGCAGTTTTTATATATAAGATTTCAGTAAAAACAGGACAGTTTGATGTTATTCGTTCGTCTATTCTGTCAATTACAGAAGATCAACGTCTGCAAATGCTATTAGTTGGGTTTGCTTTTGGTACGTTTTTAGAAGGTGCGGCAGGTTTTGGTGCGCCCGTCGCAATTACTGCGGCACTGTTGGTGGGACTCGGCTTTAAGCCTTTATATGCGGCTGGGCTATGCCTGATAGTTAATACTGCACCTGTTGCTTTTGGTGCAATGGGAATTCCGATCATTGTCGCTGGGCAGGTTTCAGGTGTTGACACCATGGAAATCAGTCAAATGGTTGGTCGTCAGTTACCCTTTATGGTGCCAATTGTATTGATCTGGATCATGGCAATCATGGATGGTTGGCGTGGGGTTAAAGAAACTTGGCCTGCTATTTTAGTTGCCAGCTTATCTTTTTCTTTAGCGCAATATCTAACATCAAATTTTGTTGGGCCTGAGTTACCCGATATCACTGCTGCAATTGCATCATTAATCAGTTTAACTATCTTACTTAAGTATTGGAAACCAAAACATATTTTTCTTTTTGAGGACAAAAATATACAGGTAGATGAAACTATTATCAAGCAAGCTCGTAAACAATATAGTGTGGCACAGATAGCCAAAGCCTGGTCTCCATTTCTGATACTTACAGCAATGGTGACGATCTGGAGCATCAAACCTTTTAAAGATTTATTTGTTAAGGACGGCCCATTAAGTGATTTAGTAGTTTCAATTAAAGTGCCGTATTTGCATCAATTGATTCAAAAGCTACCACCTGTCGTGCCTGAAATTAAAGATTATGATGCGATTTATAAGTTTGATTGGTTATCAGCAACGGGTACGGCGATTATATTGGCGGCATTGATCACGATTATTTATTTAAACATGAAACCTAAAGAGGCAGTTTCGACATTCTTTGAAACCGTGAATGAACTAAAAACCCCAATTTATTCGATTGGTATGGTACTGGCTTTTGCGTTCATTGCAAACTATTCAGGTCTGTCAGCAACGCTTGCTTTAGCACTGGCACATACGGGTCAGGCTTTCACCTTCTTCTCACCATTCTTGGGTTGGGTTGGAGTGTTTCTTACAGGTTCAGATACTTCAGCTAACGCATTGTTTTCAGCGTTACAAGCAACTACAGCACAGCAAATCGGTGTGCCTGAAGTCTTGTTAGTTGCTGCCAATACCAGTGGTGGAGTAACAGGTAAGATGATTTCCCCTCAATCAATCGCGATTGCTTGTGCAGCAGTGGGTTTAGTTGGTAAAGAATCTGATTTATTTAGATTTACAGTAAAACACAGCATTATCTTTACGGTGATGATTGGTATTATTGTGACCTTACAAGCTTATGTTTTCCCGTGGATGATTCCGTAAACGGGTCAAGGAAAAAAATGAAAGTCTCCGACAAAGTGGTACAGCGTTTACGTCTGTTGATTGAAAAAAATAATGTGCAAGTCGGAGAGCGATTGCCTGCTGAACGCCAACTCTGTGAACAGTTAGGTGTGTCTCGTAGCTCTTTACGTGAGGCGATTCAACAACTGATTACCGCAGGGATTATTCAGAGCAAAGCGGGTGCAGGCACCTATTTAAAGCAGTTGCCTGCACATTGGTCACAGTATCAAATCGTTGAGCCATTATCCGGTTTGATGGATCAGGATCCTGAATATCGTTTTGATGTACAAGAAGCTCGTATGGTGCTTGAAGGTGGTACAGCATGGTATGCCGCACAACGTGCCACACCCAGTGATTTGATCAATATTCGTCAATGTTTTGAGCAGATTAGCCATTTTCAGGCTTTAGGTGATGATGCCCACGCAGCAATAGCGGATGCGAATTTTCATCTGGCGATTGCAGAAGCATCCCACAATCTAGTGCTGATCCAAATGATGCGTAGTTTGTTTGATTTATTGCAAGACAACGTGATGTTAGGGCGACGTAAAGTTTACACCACACCACAACATTTTGAACAATTGCATGACCAGCATTTTGAGGTGATGGACGCAATTGAACGTCAAGACTCAGAGACTGCACGTAAGGCAGCTTGTGGGCATATTGAATTTGTTGTTCAACGCGTACGTATGATCGATGAAGAAGAAGCTCGTCGTCAACGTTCGAGTCGATTAAATAGGACATAAGTTATGATTATTTCTTCTGCAAATGACTATCGTGAAGCTGCGAAACGTCGTTTACCGCCATTTTTATTTGAATACATCGATGGTGGTGCCTATGCGGAATATACTTTAAAGCGTAATGTAGACGATTTATCAAAAATCGCTTTACGTCAACGTGTGTTAAATGACATGTCTGAGCTGAGCTTAGAAACGCAATTGTTTGGTGAAAATTTGGCGTTGCCAGTGGCATTGTCACCTGTAGGTCTAACGGGTATGTATGCGCGTCGTGGTGAAGTTCAAGCCGCGGTTGCCGCAGATAAAAAGGGCATTCCATTTACCTTATCAACAGTTTCAGTTTGTCCAATTGAAGAAGTGGCACCTGCGATTCAACGTCCGATGTGGTTTCAACTGTATGTACTACGTGACCGTGGTTTTATGAAAAATGCCTTGGAACGTGCTAAAGCCGCAGGCTGTTCTACCTTAGTATTCACAGTCGATATGCCTGTTCCAGGTGCGCGTTATCGTGATGCACATTCAGGAATGAGTGGTAAAAATGCTGCAATACGTCGTTATATGCAATCGTGTATGCACCCACACTGGGCTTGGAATGTCGGTTTATTGGGTCGTCCGCATGATTTGGGTAACATTTCCAAATATTTAGGTAAGCCGACAGGTCTGGAAGATTATATCGGTTGGCTGGGAAATAACTTTGACCCTTCAATTTCTTGGAAAGATCTTGAGTGGATTCGTGATTATTGGGAGGGTCCCATGGTTATTAAGGGGATTTTAGATCCTGAGGATGCCAAGGATGCGGTACGTTTCGGAGCAGATGGAATTGTGGTCTCCAATCACGGTGGTCGTCAGCTTGATGGTGTTTTGTCTTCTGCGCGTGCGCTTCCTTCAATTGCAAGTGCGGTCAAAGGTGACATCAAAATTTTAGCAGATTCAGGGATTCGTAACGGTCTTGATGTGGTACGTATGTTGGCTATGGGTGCAGATATTTGCATGCTTGGTCGTGCATTTGTATACGCACTTGGTGCTGCCGGCGGTTCTGGGGTAAGTAATTTACTAGATTTGATTGAGAAAGAAATGCGTGTGGCAATGACATTGACTGGTGCAAGAACCATTGCAGATATTACATCGGATTGCCTGGTCAAGCTAGAGAAAGAGTAAGCGATTTAATTACTCACATTACTAAGGCTTTGCCAACTTTCCTTTGAAAAAAGAGATTTTTATCTGAATAATTTGGGTAAACAAAGCTTCCTTTTGAAAAAAACCAACCTTGGCAAGAGTCACCGACATAAAATACACTAAATAACATAATTGGTACGTTAATAAACTCTATATATAACAGTTATATAGAGTTTTTATTTTGTGTGACGTAATTTAAGGTGGGGTCGGATACTTTGATTTTTGGTCACTAATTTATTGTGATAATCAACAATAATAACCAACATACATATGCTTAATCTAAGGGTATTTTACTGACTGGTATAATTTTATGATGAGAGGGGTGTTGCCTGAGGTTACGGTTTCTGTTTGGCCTTTTGGCGTAAGACGTACAAATATAAGCTTTCTACTTTTTCACGTGCCCATGGTGTGGTACGCAAGAATCGTAATGATGATCATGAAGATAAAATCAAAAAATACAGATTTTTGTGTAAATCCTGAGTAGAATTCGACTTTTATTTTTTCTCCAGTAAAAAGGCATAGCTTTTCACTATGCTATTTTGCAAGGACGCTTTATGCTCGCGCTAGATATACAACATATTCGAATGAAACAACACGCCACTGATAAAGCACAAGCTTTGCAATGTCTAGTCGATATCTTGGTCAAAGACCAGTTGGTTACACCTGATTATATTCATGGGTTGACCGGGCGCGAACAACAAAGTGCAACGTATTTAGGGCAAGGAATTGCCATTCCGCATGGGACGCCTCAGTCTCGCCAATATATTTTAAAAACTGGTATTCGTCTGGCGCACTTTCCTGAAGGAGTTGTTTGGGACGGTGAAAATAAAATTTATTTAGCAGTAGTGATTGCTGCGAAATCAGATGAGCATTTGCAAGTCTTACAAATTTTGACGCGGGCTTTAATTAATGATGTCGCTGATCAAGTGAAACAGGCTCAATCCGCAGAGCAAATTATTGCATTATTACAAGCCCAACCTGCATCTTTGGCATTGCATGAAAATTTAATCGCCACTCAAGTTCCCGCACTTGATGTAGAAGATTTAATTTGGCACGCAACACAGTTGCTGAAACAGCAAAAAATGGTGGAGTGTGGTTTTCTGTCGGGTTTAAATCTAAACAGCATGATTCATTTAGGGGAGGGGGTCTGGTCGATCACTTCTAACCAGCATGTTTTGAGCCCAGCTGTAAGTTTGGTAAAAGCGGAACAGGTTTTAAGCCATCAGCAGGAAATGCTCAAGACTTTGGTGTGTATTGCCAGTAATGAGCAACTGGATATGCAACGGTTTCAACGGTTAATGGATATTTTGTTTGATACTGAACAAGTTCATACCCTCAACCAAGAGCAAGATAGTCACCAGTTGGCGCAGTTAATTGGTGCTGAACTGATTCCTGATTGGCCATCTCGTCGTATTGTCTTAGCTAATGCTCATGGTCTACATGCGCGTCCCGCGACACACTTGGTCAATATGACTAAGAAATTTGCAGGGGATGTTCTCGTTGCTGTAGATGAGGGGGCTTACGTTTCGGCAAAAAGTTTAACCAAATTATTAGCCATGGGATGTCGTCGTGGTCAAACTCTGACTTTTATTGCACAACCCGATACCGATGCTGTAGCAGGCTTAGAACAGATTATTGATGCAGTTAAACAGGGCTTAGGAGAAGAGGTTGAAGCTGTTGATTTTGTATCTCATCAGCACAGCAATAGTGACCCAGTCGTAAATACTTTGGAATTAATGCCTTTTGAATCACATGGCGATACGGGTAGCTGCGGTATTGCGGCATCAACTGGCCTTGCTTTTGGTCCTGCTCATGTGGTGAAGCCACGCGAATTTAGTTATGAACGTCGCGGACAGAGTTTTAAAGCTGAGAATGAAAAGCTTGAAATTGCGCTTCATCAGGTGAAAAATAGCTTACGTCAATTCATTGCACATACTGAATCTACTGCCATTAAGCAGATATTCATGGCACATTTGGAAATGCTGGATGATCCAGACCTCCTCCAAAGTGTACAACGCGGTTTAAAACAGGGGTTGTCTGCTGCTGCAGCTTGGCATGATCATATTGAAGTGGCTGCTACCGCACAGGCTGCACTTAGCGATCGTTTACTTGCAGAGCGTGCGGCTGATTTAAGGGATATTGGTGAGCGAGTTTTGGCTGTTTTGTGCGGTGTGGCCGATGTCACAGAACCCGAGCAACCTTATATCTTAATTATGCATGATGTTGGCCCGAGTGATGTAGCGCGTCTGAATAAAGATCGTGTTGCAGGCATTTTGACCGCGGTTGGTGGAGCGAGTGCCCATAGTGCTATTGTGGCACGTGCTCTGGCTATTCCAGCAGTCGTAGGTGCAGGTGTAGCTGTTTTAAATATTGAGAACCATGCCACCGTGCTAATTAATGGGGATACTGGGGAGTATGTGGTCTCACCCGAGCAAAATCAGATTGATCATGCCATTGCAGAGCGCCAACGCCAGCGTGAGTTGCGAGAACAAGCGGAACAGCATTGTTTAGAACCTGCCATCACACTGGATCAACATCAAGTTGAAATCGCAGCCAATATTGGCAAAGTGGGCGCTACGATACAGGCTGTGGCCGATGGGGCAGAAGCAATTGGTTTGCTACGCACAGAATTGGTCTTTATGTCACACAGCAGTGCGCCTGATGAGGCTACACAGGAAGCCGATTATCGGGTGGTGTTAGATGCTTTGGCAGGTCGTCCATTGGTGGTACGTACACTTGATGTGGGCGGGGACAAACCTTTGCCGTATTTGCCTATTGAAAAGGAAGAAAATCCATTCTTGGGCTTACGTGGTATTCGTCTGACTTTACGTAAGCCAGAGTTGTTACGTCAGCAATTGGTTGCTTTACTTAAAGCAGCGGATAATCGCCCATTAAGAATTATGTTTCCGATGATTGGGCGGGTTGAAGAATGGCGAGCAGCAAAAGCAATTTTGGATGAGGTTCGCATACAGCATCCATGTGAAAACTTACAAGTCGGTATTATGATTGAGGTTCCTGCGGCAGCATTGTTGGCTCCAATTCTTGCTCAAGAAGTTGATTTTTTTAGTATTGGAACCAATGACTTGACTCAATATACTCTGGCGATTGACCGTGGTCATCCACTGTTGTCTGCTGAAGCTGATGGCTTACATCCGAGTATTTTGCTATTGATTGATCAAACTGTTCGGGCAGCACATCAGCATGGTAAATGGGTGGGCATTTGTGGTGAATTGGCTGCTGATCCAAAAGCTGTGCCTGTATTGATAGGCTTGGGCGTGGATGAGTTGAGTATGTCGAGTACCAGTATTCCATTGGTGAAGGCGCAAATTCGTGGTTTGAACTATATAAATTGCAAACAGGTCGCACAGCAAGCCTTAAGTTGTGACAGTGCGTCTGCCGTACGTGCATTGGTGGAGTAATTACGAATGGCTAAGATATTAAGCATTACTCTGAATCCTGCAATTGACCTCACCGTGCAATTGGATCAACTAAAAGTTGGCGAGGTCAATCGTCAGTTAACGGCCCAAAGCCATGCAGCAGGTAAAGGCTTAAACGTGGCACAGGTCCTTAAGGATTTGGGACATGAACTGATTGTGAGTGGCTTTTTGGGGCAAGAAAACCGTCAAATTTTTGACCATCATATCCAGCAAGAGCAATTTGATAACCAATTTATTTATGTTGCAGGTGAAACACGACAAAACATTAAAGTTGCAGAAGCTTCTGGTCAGATGACTGACATCAATGGCAAGGGCTTTTTTGTAGATACCTCAGCAAAACAACAACTATGTGAACGTTTATCTCAACTGATTTTAGAGGTTGATGTGATTGTGATTGCTGGCAGTTTGCCACAAGGGTTTTCTGCAGAAGAGCTTTCGACACTGATTTTATGGTTACAGTCTGCGGGTAAAAAAGTCGCAGTAGATACCAGTGGTGTTGCGTTGAAAGCAGCAATTGCTGCCCATCCTTGGTTGATTAAGCCTAATACAGATGAGTTGACGGAAACTTACCATTTGCCAGCAGAAACGTTTGCAGAACAGCAGCATCTTTTTGCCAGTTTAAATAGTCAGATCGAACATATTGTGGTCTCGATGGGTGAAAACGGGGTGAACTGGCTTCACCGCACGCACCCCCTGCATGCTACTGCACCGAAGGTCACCGTCCAAAGTACTGTGGGTGCGGGAGATTCTTTGCTGGCAGGTATGATTCATGGGTTGTTGAGTTCAACTTCCCCAGAAGAAACATTGAAAACAGCAACCGCAATTGCGAGCAATGCTGTGACCCAAATTGGGTTTGCCCTTCCAGACTTTGCTGTTATTGAAGATTTGAAATCGCAAATCTCAGTCCAATCATTGAGTTAATACGATGCCAGAGATAAAACATATTTTATTTGTGCCACATAGTCCCGAGCAGCCGATTAATGCAGTGATTTTGTCCAAAAAACTGTCCAAAGCAGCGACAGCACTTGGTATTTCCAATAATGTGGCGACATCAGTCGAGCATCTCGATTTATCAAATGTTATTGATACGGTTGTTTTTGTAGGACAGAAGTCGGCAGAAGCGGATCAACTGCGTGACAAGGTTGTGAAAGTCATTGGTTTGAATAACGCACAACACGATGCGATCATGCTTTTGCAACAAGTTCTTGAGCATTCAGATGCTTTAGATGAAACTATTGCAGCCAATGTAGGGGTTACACGGTTTGTCGCCATTACAGCATGTCCAACTGGTGTTGCGCATACGTTTATGGCGGCCGAAGCCTTACAACAAGGTGCAGTAAAGTACGGTTATCAGATTGATGTTGAAACCCAAGGATCGGTTGGGGCTAAAAATGTTTTATCGGCAGAAAGTATTGCCAAAGCAGATGTCGTGATCTTAGCAACGGATATTGAGGTCAATACAGATCGCTTTGTAGGCAAACGTGTATATCGCTGCAGTACAGGATTTGCTCTTAAGCAAACGGATAAGACTTTTGCAAATGCAATTGCTGAAGCCAAAGTGCTTGAAACGGGTAAGCAAACAGCCACTAAGACAGAAAATGAAAACAAAGAAAAAACTGGAATTTATAAACACCTTTTAACAGGGGTGTCTTTCATGCTGCCGATGGTGGTGGCGGGCGGTTTGATCATTGCCATCTCGTTTATGTTTGGCCTCAACCCTGTTGAAGGAAGCTTTGCCGCATCCTTAAAGCAAATAGGTGCTGCAGCATTTACTCTTATGGTACCTATGCTGGCAGGTTACATTGCTTATTCTATTGCGGATCGTCCGGGTTTAACTCCAGGTTTGATTGGCGGTTTACTTGCAACACAATTAGAGGCAGGCTTTCTCGGTGGATTAGTTGCAGGTTTTATTGCAGGTTATATTGCGTTATTTTTATCGAAACAGCTTAAACTCCCAAGTAGCCTAGAAGCATTAAAACCAATTTTGATTATTCCACTATTAGCGAGTTTAGCTGTTGGTTTAATCATGATTTATGTGGTTGGACAGCCTGTTGCACAATTGTTTGAATTACTCACACACTTCCTTGCCAATATGGGGACGACCAATGCCATGATCATGGGGATTATCCTTGGGAGTATGATGTGTATTGATGTTGGGGGGCCAATAAATAAAGCGGCTTATGCCTTTACGGTGGGCTTACTTACGTCACAAACATACGGACCGATGGCGATTACCATGGCTGCGGGTATGGTACCGCCATTGGGTATGGCAATTGCAACTTTTCTGGCAAAGCATAAATTTGCCAAACCTGAGCAAGATGCAGGGAAGGCTGCTGTAGTTCTGGGCCTATGTTTCATTTCGGAAGGGGCTATTCCGTTTGCTGCCAAAGACCCGATTCGAGTGCTTCCATGCGCGATCGCAGGTGGTGCTGTAACTGGGGCTTTGGTTGCATTATTTAAATGTGAACTAGTCACTCCTCATGGCGGTGTAATGGTACTGATCATTCCGAATGCGATGAATTATCCATTAAAATATTTATTGGCGATTGCGATTGGAAGTGTGGTGACTGGTGTAGCTTATGCCGTGATAAAACAACGGTTAGAGTAAGCCCTTCATAGAAGCTTTGTGAAGGCTATTTAGTGCAATAAATGAATATTATACTCAATCCTATTTTGGATCAGTTGGAGAGTCTCTGCTTGAATTTGTCCAGGTAATAGGTCATGAGCGATATTGCTGAATCGGATTGCAACCTTACAAATCGAGCCAATAATTTCATCGACTTCTTGGACACAAAGTTCCGCTTCCTGAGTACCAAGTTTCACAAGAGCTTGTCGAGGAATATTCAGTGCCTCACCCATGATATCCATTTGATGTGCAGGAAAGTTCTAAACCTTTACTGATCGCTTCTGCACTGTATTCAAAGGCGATTAATGGCCGACCTGTGATTGCGGTTGAGGAGACCAATGTACCCCAAAGCCAATATTCACCCCATCCATTGTAGTAAACATTAAGTTTTTGAGCATGGATTTATTTCCTTTTGATACGTTGGCGAGCACTACTGTTCTGAAATGACAGCTTTGTCCGTTATAATTGTATAAACATTTTTGGTTTCTGGTAATTATGTCCTCATTGATCAATTTTCTATCTCGCTTTAGTACTGCAACTCTTCAGCGCAGTCTGAGCTATGCTAAACACATTGATAGAGAAACAATTGAGTTCTTTGAAGAAAATGATGATGTCACGATGTATGCTCAAATTGAAGGGACAGATTATTACGATACCGCGATTACCTATAATCTTAAAAAAGACCGTTTAATCGATGACGACTGCACTTGTCCGGTTGGATATAACTGTAAACATGCTGCTGCTTTAGCGCGATTATTCTTTCAAGAATATCGTCAGGAATTTCAACAGCGTTATGCTGAATCTCAATCCTCGCAGGGAATCGCAAAACGCCAACGGGGGGATGATCAGGCGCAGCGCTGGTTGAATGATTTTAAACGGTATTTACAACAGACTGAACCAGAGCAATCTGTCAAAACAAACAATTATTTAATTTACCTGCTAGATCAGTCTGTCAGCTTAAAGAAATTGACAGTTGATGTTCAGAAGGCCAGACGCAATAAAAACGGCTCAATTGCGGGGGAAAGTTATTATACCCAATATGAAAATATCACCAGAAAGCATCTGACTTTACCTGAACAAAAACGACAATTATTTAACCAGATTTATTATTATGCCAAAATAAACAGTGACGAACGCTTTTATCAAAGCAATCTTGATATCTCCAGAATTTTATTGGAACATTTCAAATCTTTTATTCAAAGTGGCGATGTGTACTGGCAAAAAAAGAGCCATACTGCACTTCAATGGTCAGAACAAGGCTATCACATCGAACTGATCTGGCAACAAGGTGTAAACAAACAGACAGAGCATTTAAACATTGAATTGGTCAATGGTGATATTCGACTCGATTTGAAATCAAATCCACATATTCAGATTCTCGCGAGCCATCCCCCATGTTATGTGGATATTCAACAGAACACGGTGGGCCAGTTATATGGTGAATATACGGCAAATCTTCTGTACCATTTTTTACAGATGCCTGATCTTCCATCTATGCTCTTGCCAGAGTTTGAGAAACTGACTCATCAATATTCAGACGTGAAAAATCTGCCTCAGCCCGAGTCTATTCAGCATATTGATGTCCTTGAGGGAAGTCCCCAGCCAATTTTACGCTTCGGTGTTTTAGATAAATTTGATTGGAAATGGGAAGAGTCTGTTTGTGCCGAAATTGAATTCTCCTATGTAGGCGGACGAATAAAAGCAGGTACATCAGGTGACAGTTTTATTGGTGAGCAGCATGGCAAAATGGTGCGACAGCTTCGGGACTTAGTTCAGGAACAACAGTCAATCCAGCGTTTACAGCTATTGGTCGAATCACTGAAGTGGGTGAAAGATCTTAATTATTACCAGCAATTAAAACTGGATAAACAACGTCTTGATTCTATAGTTTTTGCGTTCTATGGAGACTGGATCAAACAGCTGATGCCCATCAATCAAATTGAATTGATTGGATGGCAGATAGAGCATCTGGAACACAGCCCATTTAAGCTGCAATATGTTGAAAATTTAAATATTTCCATCACTGAATCTGAAAGCCAACAAGACTGGTTCAATATCGGGGCGACCGTTCAGGACAGTGCAGGCAATAGCTATGATTTACTCGATGCACTTGTGGCTTTGGTGAAAGAACAGCCTGATTTACTTGATCCACGGATTTTTGGTCATCTGAATGACAGTCAAATTTTCACCCTGAAAACTGCAGCGGATCAACCAGATTTGGCTTTATCCGCAAAGGACATTAAGCCGGTATTGTTGCATCTGCAGAGCATTTTACAGCAAGAAGAGCGTAGCATAGATCGCTATGATGCGAGTCAACTATTAGAATTACAGCATCATCTGGGGATGGTGTGGCAGGTCAGTAATCGCCTGCAGCAATTTGCGCAGAAATTCAAACAAGGCTATCAGCAACAACTGCCGACACCACAAGGTTTTCAGGGGGAATTACGTCCATACCAGCAGCAGGGCCTAGGCTGGTTACAGTTTTTAAGGGAAACCCAGCATGGCGGGATTCTGGCGGATGATATGGGTTTGGGTAAAACAGCACAAACTTTAGCCCACTTACTCATGGAAAAGCAGGCTGGTCATTTGCAGGACAGACCCGCCTTAATTGTTGCACCCACATCGCTGATGCATAACTGGTTCAAAGAAGCGGAAAAATTTACCCCTGAGCTCAAGGTACTGCTGCTACAAGGCCCCGACCGCCATCAGTATTTTGAGCAGATTTCACACTATGACATTGTGTTAACCACCTACCCGCTCTTGGCGAGAGATGAAGAGCAACTGAAGCAATATGAATATCATCAACTCATTCTGGATGAAGCGCAGAATATTAAAAATCCGCGTGCCAAAGCTGCACAGGTAGTACGGCAATTAACAGCGCGACATCGTCTATGTCTAACTGGTACACCTATGGAAAATCATTTGGGTGAGCTGTGGGCACTATTTTATTTTCTAATGCCAGGATTTTTATATTCACAAGAAATCTTTAATAAAAAGTACCGCTATCCTATTGAAAAACGCGGCGATCAGCAGTTAAGGCAAAAGTTGGTAAACCGCATTAAACCCTTTATTTTACGTCGCTTGAAAACTGACGTTGCCAAGGAATTGCCTGAAAAAACCACGATTGAAGTCAATATTGACATGAATGAGCAGCAATCCAAGCTATATGAGGCTGTTCGCGCCACGATGCAGGCAAATATTCAGAAAATTGTGGCAGAAAAAGGCTTTAAGCGTAGTCAAATCCAAATTTTAGATGCCTTGCTGAAGCTGCGTCAGGTCTGTTGTCATCCTAGCTTGCTGAAACTGGATTCAGTTAAAACCGGGCAGGCGTATTCTGCCAAACTTGAACAGTTGATGGATATGGTTGTTCCAATGGTGGAAGAGGGACGAAAAATTCTTATTTTCTCTCAGTTTACCTCAATGTTGGAACTGATTGAACAACAGCTCTATCACGCAGAAATTGGCTATGTGAAGCTGACTGGAAAGACCAAAAAGCGAGATGAAGTCATTACAGCATTTCAGTCTGGACAAGTGCCGGTATTTTTAATCAGTCTGAAAGCAGGAGGGGTCGGTCTGAATCTAACTGCCGCAGATACGGTCATTCACTATGATCCATGGTGGAACCCTGCTGCTGAAGATCAAGCTTCAGATCGTGCATGGCGGATTGGACAGGACAAGCCGGTATTTGTGTATAAGCTGATTACCAATAAAAGCATAGAAGAAAAAATTATTGCCTTGCAGCAGAATAAAGCAGAACTGGCACAGTCTATTCTAAGCACAGATCATGAGGGAGAAGCGAAACTGACGGAAAATGATGTGATGAAATTGTTTGAGAAATTTTAGCTTGGTTACAGGTTTCCTCTAATCATCTGTAAGTATCTGAAAGTCTGGATGCAATTTTTTCCAATGTTCTCTTAATTTTTCTTTATGAACAGAAATCATAGGTAAGTCTAGTAATAG
Organism: Acinetobacter sp. CIP 102136; assembly: GCF_000369685.1. GTDB lineage: Bacteria > Pseudomonadota > Gammaproteobacteria > Pseudomonadales > Moraxellaceae > Acinetobacter > Acinetobacter fasciculus. Next base: position 46,079 of record NZ_KB850147.1, on the reverse strand, counting down.
CGCTGGCCATACTGACCGTGCTTTGTCCATAATGGCGTGAAGTTGTTTTTCAATAACACGCCATGGAACACCGACTTTTTCAGCCCATTGTTCAAAGTGTTTCATCTCAGCTAAATACCAATCTTTATTTTTGGCAAGATTCAATGCGAAATGAAGCTCATTTTCAATATATACACTAGTCATCAATATATCGTATGCGGGAGATAATCTTGGTGTTCTTTTGTCCTGATAAATCATACTCCAGTTTTTTAAGTGTGCATCTCCATTGGCGAGCAAAATGTTGACAAGTAAGCGGCTGGCAAATTGCTGAATATCAAGAATTTTGTTATCTGAAAATTGATAAATGATCTTTCCTATCTGCTCATAATTTGTGGTGCTGTATTTCTGCTGTGGATATGCACCGAAGATCTGAGCAAAGTCTTCGATGTGAATAAGCTCTGTAGTATCAGCAGTACTCTGTCTATCAAATCTTTTGATTGCAAAAGCATATTGCTCTTGGGGTAAATTTAATGGTGGAAGGTTTTGTAAGAGTGCCATATCCACCAAGCGAATCTCAGGGACATCTATTCCGACCATTTTGGCAAGGCTCATCATAGAATATTCATTTAGCGGAACAAAAGCATGTCTGGAAGAAGGAGTTTTGATAATCCAGTCCCCGAGTAGAGACGATTCCGTTGCCTGGACTAGTGTAAAACGCCCATCTTTGGCTTTCATGGAAAACTTCATTTGGACGCCGGCCAAGGAAAACTTATTATCTGTTCGAATCTCTTGCTTTAAGATCTGATCTGGATTAGAGATCTGCAGTTTGAATTTTATTTCATCTGGAATTTCTTCTGGATCTAATGGAGTCGCAATGAGTGCTCCAGGTAAATCATGACCTAAAGCTGCCAATAACTGAAATTCATTGTCTATATGTACTTTGAGGCTTTGTGCAATCAGTTCGCGTAATGCACCTTCTGGTAGCAAGTTTGATAGCAAGGGATGTAAACGCTGATGTGTAACATAGGTCTTTTCTAAAATTTTATCCACTTGAGGATACAAGGGGGAAGTCAGCAGGCTCAAGGTCGGGCGTTGCTGATCAGAGCGGAAAGAATCTGTAAAAACCAGAATATTTTTTCCGCTCTGAAATCCTGCCAAGTATCCAACGATACCGTGATGTAATGTTAATTTCAGGACGGCAACAGTATTCATGGTTCCTCTCCTCCGAGAAGACCCTTCCATGGGTTAGTCATTAAGTCATCCTGATCTTCAATAGTGACTTTAATTTCATCATTCAATAATTGTCTGATCAAATGAACCTTATCATCAGGGATGAGCATCAGTTGAGCATTTAATCCTGCCGCTATAATTTCTAAGGTCTCTAATCGAGGGTTGCCCTGACTTTCCAGTTTTTGGTACTGCTGTCTTGAAATGCCTGTACGGGATTGCATATCAACTTGCTTTAAGCCCAATTGGGTTCGTCTTTTTTTGATTTGCTGAAGTAAAGACTTATTCATTGTAGATGCATTTATTGCTTTTAGGTTCTGTAAGAAACATATTAGTTTCTTTTTTTTTGAAAAGCAATTTATGACTTTATCATTTCGATCGGCTTTGTTGCACAAAGATTTGAAATGCAAAGCGCCCCTAATTGAGCCAAATTTAAGGCGTAACTTGGGTAAGTGGTCGACCTAATTCCGTAAATCTGTTAAGGACTGCTACACGTGCATGGATCTCATTCACTTGGCTATCAAAACTCCTTGCACTGATTTTATCTCCTAATAATTTGATGCAATGCATCTTAGTTTCAACCAAACTTCGCCGATGATAGCCTGACCATTTTTTCCATAGTGTCCTGCCTAAACGCTTAACTGTTCGAAGTAATTCATTTCGCTCTAGCGAGCTACTCTTTGTATCTTTCCATGGTTTCGCATTTTTTCTAGGTGGAATCACCGCATGCCC